>DASQDN010000311.1:0-8639 GCA_035634155.1 Bryobacteraceae bacterium
ACTTTGTCGGCGCCGGTCGCATTCACCCCGGCCGCTATGAACGCGACGAGGTGTTCCGTCTTGCCCTGCCCCGCCTTCAAGCCGTGAAAGCATTAGGCTGCCACCGGCTGCTGGAGTGCACACCCAACTTTCTTGGCCGCGATCCCGAACTCCTGGCGAACCTTGCGGACGCCGCGGGTCTCCAGATCTGGTCCAACACAGGACTATACGGAGCTGCAAACCACAAATTCCTGCCCGGCTATGTGCACCACGAAACCGCCGAGCAGTTGGCCAAGCGCTGGATCGCAGAAGCAAAGGCGCCGTGGCGGCCACGATTCATCAAGATCGGTGTGAACCGCGCGCCGCTGCACGAGCTCGACCGGAAGCTGGTGAAAAGCGCAGCCATAGCTTCGCGAGCAACAGGACTCACCATCGCGTCCCACACCGCCGATGGCGCGGCAGCGTTGCAGCAGTTGGAAATCCTAACCGCGGACAAACTACATCCCTCCAAATTCGTATGGGTTCACGCGCAAAGCGAGCGCGATCATCAAATCCACGAACAGGTCGCGAAAGCCGGGGCCTGGGTCGAGTTCGACAACGTCTCCCCGCGCACCGCGGACTTTCACCTGCAGTGCGTACGGCACATGGCCGCAAAGGGTCTGCTTCGCCGGACCCTGATCTCTCAAGATTCCGGCTGGTATCACGTAGGCGAGCCCAACGGCGGCGAATTTCGCGGATACACTTACCTGTACGAGAGCTTCCTGCCCCGCCTCGAGCCCGGCCACGTTCCCGTGTTGATGTGGGACAACCCACGGTCAGCCTTCGGCTCCTAGTGTGTCCGCGAGCAAGGATGGTGTCTAAGGGTAATACGGCCGCTCAACTCCTGAGAATCTTGTCCATGGCCCTTCCCTTCGCCAACTCATCCACCAGCTTGTCCAGGTAACGAATCTGTCGCATGAGCGTATGCTCAATCTCCTCTATCCGGTGGCCGCAGATTACGCCTGTGATCTTGGAAGCGTTCGGATTCATTCGGGGGGCACGGGCGAAGAAAGTCTCAAAGTCTGTCTGCTCACTGATGTGTCGTTCAAGCGACTCGTCATCGTAGCCCGTCAGCCAATGAATAACAGCGTCCACTTCCTGCCTTGTGCGGCCCTTCCTCTCTACCTTCGCGATGTAAAGCGGGTACACTCTCGCGAATGCCATCTTGAATATCTTTGTGTTGTTTACCATTTCCGGAACCGCTGACCTTTCAAAGCATAGCCTTTCGATGAAAGGCAGCGGCGCCTGCGACGAATCGCGGTTAACTGTTTCAGTCGCGATTGGTACCGCAAGCACCGCGTCTCCAGCGTCGAATGGGCATGGCAGACAATAACACTCAAGACATCATCATCCGATACCTTCAAGACGCGATAGCAGCAGAGAACACCTTCGAAAGCCAGTTGCGTGGCATGGCGAAGGAAGGCGACGATCCTAACGCCCACGCGCTCTTTCAGCAACACGCGGAAGAAACAGCCAGCCAAATCGAGCGCTTAACCGCCCGACTGGCAGCCTTGGGCGAGTCGCCTTCCACCATGAAGAGCTTCATGGCTCACATGTTCGCATTCGCTCCCAAAACGGCGCAGATTGGCCACGACGAGGCCGAGCGCGTCACTCAGAATCTGATGATGGCCTACACCGTCGAACACTCTGAGATTGCGATGTACGAATCCCTGGCCACAGTCGCTGCGGCTGCGGGAGATCAGATCACGTCGTCGCTGGCGCGGGAAATTCAGGCAGAGGAACAGCGAACCGCGGACAAGGTGTGGGCACTGATCCCGACCGCCGCAAGCATGTCCCTGTCGAAGCTGGCAGGCGAAATCGCACGCTGACGTGCAACTGAGTCGGGGCGGCAGGGGCTATCTAAACCTCCACCTGCCGTCCCAGACCGCGAGGATCGAAGTAGGCCATGAACCTCTTGATCTGTCCGCCTTCGAAACTCAGCACGGTCACACCGTGGTAGCGAATCGGCTTGCCATCGGGTGTCTTGCCCTCGGCCACCCACTCCAAAGCGGCTTCATTTGCACCCTCCACCTGCTTGTGGAATTCGGATCGAATCTCATCGAAAACACCGCGGTAATCCTGCCAGAACCTGGTTGCTCCTTCCTTCCCTTGAAACTGGTCGGGAGCCAGGACATTTCCTACCGTGCAGTCGTCCCTAAACAAAGAGATCATCGCTTCGTGCTGCCGTGACGACTCGAGTTGCTCCAGCGCGCCGATGAATTTCTGGACTTCTGTTGATGGCATGTCGATAAGATTCCACGCGCGTCCGTCGAATGGTGAAACTCACCCGTCTTAACGGTGTCAGCAGCCGCGAACGCGCACACCAAAGGGGAGACATGCGCCCACCGCCAGCTCACCTGCCAAACGCCGTCGGGCACTCCGCGTCAAACTCGTCTGCGTCCGGTACGTCGTCCTCGCAAACCTCCGGCTTCGCGCAACGAAGGTTCAGATTCATCACGCACCGGCCTACTCGCTGTCCCAGTTCCCCGCCAGCCTCCTGATCGAAGCGGAAGTGAATGCCGCCGTATACCCGCCCGTCATCGATATCATCGCTGATCTGCTGCAGTTTCGTGTAGTTGAGCACCACCCCGGGCAAAGCAGCATTGGAAAGCGTAATCATATGCCTTCCGCGGCCGAAGATTCGCTCCAGCACGTATCGTGCGGCGCTGCTGCCTGCCGCGTGTGCCGAAGGATAACCCGGAAACGTAGGTGTCGTGATGAAGGGAGTAAAGGCAGGATCGGGATCTGTACGAGGATTCCCGTCTGTGTCGCCGGCCCGAATCGCCGTCACCGGACGCCAGGTCTGGTAAAAGTACTTAAACGCAAACACCGTCACGGAACTATCACTGATGGCCATGTTCAGCAGCGCGAGTGTGCGGGCATTTTCGATGAGAGTGCCTTCATCCTGCGCCATCAACTGCACCGCCACCCGATTCCATACCTGCACCGGGCTCGTCATCGCAACAAAGCGGGCGACGTCGGACCGATCTTGTGGTCGTACGCTTCTCACGCTATCCCCAACCTGCTTCACTTCGTTGTAGTCCCGCCGGTAGCGGGCGCTCGTCAGCGACGGCGGCGGCTTCACCGGAAACTGATAAGGACTAAGTATGCCGAACGGCGTCACCTTGCCCCAGTGCACCAACGTCGCGGGTGCAAACGCTCCGGGTGTCGGCTGCCAATAGCCCGGCAATTTGAAGGGTGTGTACTCCACGGGCCTCTGCGATCCATCGTCGGCGCGAAGAGCAATCACTTTGTCCGCGGTTGCTTCACCCACCGCGATACCGGCGGATTTGCTCGCATCATCCGGGATCGCCGCAAGCGCACGAACTCGTTCCATGTCCAGCCGGGCGGATTGGTCAGGAAAATAGTTGCGCAGCACGCGATGTGCGGCCGCGATCGCTGCCGCTTCTTTGGAAGCCGTTGGCAAAGCTGTATTCGAGCCCAGATATGGCATGTAGTCGCCCGAGATAGCGTCAATCGCTTCAAACAATGCTAATTGCGTGATTGCTGCAAATCGAGCCTGCGCAAACGAGTTCTGAGTTGCGATAGTAGCCAGCATGATCTCATTCCAGTCGGTCACCGTGTCTGCACGTGCCGCTACCTGGCCGAGGGACATCAGCGCGAGCACTCCCAAAACGTGCGTTTGCCGCCTCCTTCGAAGTCGGATGGCAGCCACGCACAACAAACCAGTAGCGCTTAGCAGGAACGCGCCCGGTTCAGGAACCTCACTGCGGACACTCCTGTACAAGTCGAAGCTCCCACTGCCGCCCGCGCGAGCGGAATAAAAGTAAAGTTCCGTGCCGTCGAACGATAAGGACGGAAAGGCCTCGGACCCGATCTGAAATCCAGGACCCAAGCTAACGGGAGTCCCCCAAGGGTCGTTAACGTCGCCTCGCGTTGACATCCAGAGTCCAGTGGGACCCAGACGGTTCGACGCGAAGATAATCTCCAGTCCGTCCGACCGCAAGGTCGGCGTCAAATCAAGTCCAGCCGAGTTGAGCTCTGTAACCGGAAGTGGCGCGCCAAGCGACCCGGTCGCCGTAAACTCGCTCCTATAAATGTCGAGGCCGCCCATACCCTCTGGCCGCACGCTGGAGAAGTACAGGAAGGCCGCCTGGGTCGCAGGATCGGCGAAGTAGTTCGGACCGGCGTCAGTACCCGAGCCGTTAACCAGCGGACCCAAATTTACGGGAGTCTGCCAGCCGAGATCATTCTGCGGGTCAGTGCGATGCGCAGCCCAAAGGTCAAAACCAC
Organism: Bryobacteraceae bacterium; assembly: GCA_035634155.1. Classification (GTDB taxonomy): domain Bacteria; phylum Acidobacteriota; class Terriglobia; order Bryobacterales; family Bryobacteraceae; genus DASQDN01. Next base: position 4,273 of record DASQDN010000311.1, read on the forward strand.
CCGAACCTCCTGGCCGATTGGTGGCAAAGTACAGCGTCAGCCCATCTGCCGAAAGCGCTGGCGAGCGTTCCGCGCCGGCTGTGTTGATGACGGCCCCCAGGTTGGTCGGCGAACCGAACGCGCTGCTCGCGGAACTTCGACGCGCCACCCAAAGGTCTTCGCCCCCGGAGCCTCCCGGCCGCGCCGTCGCAAAGTACAGCGCGAGCCCATCCGGCGAGACGAAAGGCGACAAATCGCTATCGGAAGAATTGAGGCCGCTCAGATTGACCGGTGCGGACCACGCGGAAAACATCGGAGCCGAAGCCGCGGGCGAGACGCCGAAAGTGAAAGAGATTGCGCAGAAGAGCCAGGCGTTTGCCTTTGCAATTCCACTGATTGTCAGGTTCTTCTCAAACATGCAGGCAGTTTGAGCGCAGCTGTCCCGATTATCAATAATCAGCGGTACATTCTTTGCTGATCGTCTATCTCATTGATGACACACGTGCTTACAAGCGCATGTGAGCGTCGACCGATCTGTCTGCGCTATAATCACCCGGCAGCATGAAGCCAGGCACGCTGGGTTCAGTCCTGCGCTTCGGCGCATTCGAGCTCGATCTGGGCAACGAACAACTCAGAAAAGCTGGCGTGCGCCTGAAACTTCGCCCGCAGGCCTTCCGAGTCCTGGTGCTTCTCACCGGCCGTCCTGGTGAGTTAGTTACTCGTGAGGAGATCCAAAAGGAGATCTGGCACGACGATGTTCTCGTCGACTTCGATCAGGGGTTGAACTTCTGCATCCGACAAATCCGGAGCGTACTCGGCGACAACGCGGATACGCCCCGATTCATCGAAACGATCCCGCGCCGCGGTTATCGTTTCCTCGCCCCCGTGCACTCGCTGGACACGAACGCAACGCCTCTCGCGGTCGAGCCTCCCACCGCAGTGCCGCCGCCGATCCGCCCCGCTTGGCGCCAAAGCACCCGCTTTCTCCTGGTGAGCAGCCTCACAGCGCTGGCCTTCGTGGTTATGTTGCTCCTCTGGTTGCTGACTTCCTGGCGTCAGCGCGAACCGGCGACCGCAGGCGCCGGCATTCGTTCGATTGCCGTCCTGCCGCTCGCCAACCTGTCCGGCGACCCCACTCAGGACTTCTTCGCCGACGGTATGACTGAGGCGCTGATCGAACGGCTGTCAACTCTCCGCGACGTCCGCGTGGTATCCCGAACGTCCGTCATGCAACTTAAACAATCCCGGAAGCCGGTGCCCGTGATTGCGAAAGAATTGAATGTCGACGCTGTGCTGGAGGGTGCAGTAATCCGTTCCTCCCACCGTGTCCGCGTCTCCGTGCGCCTCGTCCGAGCGACGGACAAAAACCTCTGGTCGAATGTTTTCGATCGCGACATCAGTGACGTCCTCAGCCTGCAAAGCGAGTTGGCGCAAGCCATAACGCGTCAAATCGAGACACGATTAGTGGGGCAACTCGCCGCCTTCTCGGAGGCCTCTCACGCCGTAGCCCCACAGGTCTACGAGCTTTACTTGAAAGGCCGCTTTCTCCTCAACAAAGGCGACCGTAACTCAGTCGCGGAAAGCGCAACCCTGCTTGAGCAAGCTACCGTCGCCGATCCGAAGTTCGCGCAGGCATACTCTGCCCTCGGTCTCGCCTACACAGTCTTCGGACGTACCAGCGCCGCGGTGTCACCCGTTACGGACGCTTTGCCGAAAGCACTGGCCGCGGCTCGGAAAGCACTCGAACTCGACCCCAGCCTGGCCGAGGCGCACTCGGTTCTCGCCTATACACTCGAGCAGGACTGGAAATGGGACGAGGCCGAAGCCGAGTATCGGCGGGCCATCCAGCTCGAACCGAACAACGCATTCGCACTGCGCTATCTCGGCGAGTTGCTAGTGGTGCGAATGCGCACCGACGAAGGTCTTAAGCTCGCACGCCGAGCCCGCGAGCTGGACCCGCTGACGCTGTATCATTCCGCCTTGCTGGGTTGGCAGCTTTACCACGCGAGGCGCTACAACGAAGCCGCTCGCGAGTTGCGGACGGCCCTTACCCTTGACCCGAACCACAGGCCCAGCCTCTGGTATCTCGGCTTCGTTCTGATCGAGCAACAGAAATTCCCCGAAGCCATCCACTTGCTGGAACGCGCCGCCGCGCAGTCGGACAACAACCCCGCTGAGCTAGGTATCCTCGCAAGAGCATACGCTCGGGCCGGTCGCCGCGCCGACGCCGAGCGTATCGTAAACGAACTGACACGCCGTCAACGCGACGGCTACGTGTCCCCCGCCCCATTAGTACATGCGTACATCGGCCTGCAGGATCATGAAAAAGCATTCCTCTGGCTTGAGCGCGCCTTCAGCGAGCACGCCAACCTGATTCGCTACCTTCGAACCCACCCGGCGTTCGACCCGCTGCGCAGCGACCCCAGATTCACAAGTCTCCTCCGACGCGCCGGGCTGACATAGTTACCCGAAGCGATGGGCATGACGCAATCACAGGTCATCGATTAACGCGACGGTGCTGGCACGGTCCTGCGCTTCCGGCTTCAAGCGACTCGATTGCGTTCCTAACACCACTGCATCCACCGCCCGCCGGCCAAGTTCCTCGAAGTCCTGCCGGATCGTACTTAACCCCACCGGCTCAGCATAGAAAAGATCGTCATAGCCGACCATAATCAGGTCTCCAGGAATACGCGGCAGCGTTCGAAGACCATCGATTTCTCCCCGCCTGGTGAGTAGCCCGTACAGCGTGATAGCGATCGAATCGGCAAGGCAAAATACCCCGAAAGCGCGTCCGTGCGGCATCTCCCGCGCTTGCTCGAGGGCTTTTCGGAACGGTGACTCCGGATCCTCCAACTCCAAGACTGTTTTCACGTTGCTGCTCAAAGGTTTGTAGCGGCAGTCGCCGGGCCGGAGCCAAAATGGGTCCTGCACTTGGAACGCGGCGCCCTGGAGCGCGTTGTTAAAACGTGTGACTCGTTCGCAAAAACCGTTGTAGCGCTCCAACTGGCCGCTTGTTGTGTCGCGTCCAACCACGTATAGTTTGCCTTTGGCGCTGCCGTTCGTCATGATGAGCGACTGAATCAACATCTGCGCCGCAAGTGCCCCGCCGAACTTATTGTCGCTCGCGATTAATGGAAAGTCCGGGTCGTTTGTCTCATCGTGCAGCAAGCTACGCTCAAGGCAAACAATGGGCCGATTGTATTGGCGTCGAAGCGTGCGGATGCGCTCAACGTGGCTATGTTTACGCACCGGCACAAGAATCGCTCCGGCTGAAATCGGCAGCAGCTCCTTTAAGCCCTGCAACTCCGACTCTGCATTCAAGCGAGAATTGTGAATGATCACGTGATGTCCGCGCACTCGGGCCTGCTCGGTTAGCCCCCGGAGGACCAAAGAAAGGAAAAGATCCTCAATCTCTGCCACCACAAGCGCAATCGGCCGCCGCGCAACATTCCTGTCCGGATCTACGCGCACACCTTCCGAACGGCCCTCAATCACGAGCCCTTTCCTGCCTGCCGCGCGAAGAATTCCACGTTTAGATAAGTCACTCACCGCGCGACGGAGCGTTGCCTCACTCACCCCGCCATGTGCTTTCAAAATCTCGAGAAGTCCGCGAGTGGTGATGGTGCTTCCCTTACCGGTAAGGCCGAGGTCCCCTTTAAGGATCTCGTTCTCCAAGATGCTTACAACCTCACGTCTGCTCAAGATTGGCACAGCCATCGATAATAGCATTTCCCCTAACCTGCTTAGCTGATCACATCTGCACGGGAAACACTTAGAACCTATTGCTTTCGTCACCACTTCTAAGCCTGGGAACCTGCGCATCTTGATCTTCTCGCAGCCCCGTCTGTACGTATTTATGCACAAGTTACGCAGCCACCACCTGATACGGCTCAAATGATGCATTCAGGCCGAGACCCACCACGTAAAGCGAGGCGGCACAAACGGCATTTTTGTAGCTAAAAGCAGACCAACAGAGCCCTTGACACGTTTGCGGTTGTGCCATAAGCTACCATCGTGCGGATTAATGGCAATCTGAAAATTGCTCAACTAGGAGGATGTGTAGCAACGGCGGGCTCTGGCACTAGCTGAGACGCACAAAGGGCAGTACCGAAAGGTGAGAGCTTCGGTACTGCCCGGCTGAGCTTCTGTCACAAAGCCCGCCTAAAGGGATCAGTCCTCATCGACGAGCGGCCAAGCCCTTCTACTTTGGAGCTTAAACCTCGCATCCCGCGGGGGTCAAACTCCGCAGGCGAAGTGTGCGGCCGTGTTCCTCCTGACGCACAGCATTGATGGAACTAGGAGAACTACGCCATGCACTCTGCTTGTGACCTTCTCAACAACGCCGTACCCTCGTGGGCAACGGCAAAACCGCTCCCTCAGCTGCTCCG
>DASQDN010000312.1:0-8765 GCA_035634155.1 Bryobacteraceae bacterium
GTACGCTCCTGCACAATAGGCCGAGAACATTCTGTGTCGAAAATGTACTTCGAGGCACAGAAGCGGATTAGGAATGTAGACTTTAAAACTGGATCCCGACACGAGACATGACGTTCTTTCCCCCACCCTTCCGCTTCCTCGCTGTCTTTTTGGCGTTGACCTTGGCTCCGATCTGCTCGTTTGCGCGGACCACCAAGAAATCCCCAGCGAAGAAAACCACGTCAGCATCCGCTTCCAAGCGGAAACCGGTCCTTAAGAAAGCATCGTTGAAAAGCTCCAGCAGAAACCGCGTGGTTAAGGCTAAGGCCGTACGCGTTTCCAGAAGCCGCGCCGTGGCTTCCCGGAGCAAGAAGAGCCGCAGACCCGGCAACTATCGCTATGTGGCGGGAGGCCCCTGGCTGGAGCCGACATTCGCCGACTCCACAGTCGGTGATAACGTCGACGGCGAGGACCTGACGGTACGCCGCGCGGCCGTAGACGCACTGGGACCGTATAACGGGACCGTGGTGGTGGCCGATCCGCAGACCGGACGCATACTCACCATCGTGAATCAGAAGACCGCGTTTCGCAGCGGATTCCAACCCTGCTCCACGGTGAAGGTCTATGCGGCGCTGGCCGGGTTGAATGAGGGGATCATCGATCGGGACACAAGCGTTCGGCTGTACGGACGCACCAGCATGAACCTCACCACCGCGCTGGCGCACTCGAACAATCCGTACTTCGCGAATATCGGCGTCCGCCTTGGATATGACAAGATCGCGTATTATTCGCGCTTGTTCGGCTTGGGTGAAAAGGCCGGTCTGAATATCGAGCAGGAAGAGGCCGGCGGAATCCCGGACGGTCCCCCTGCCAACGGCGGCATGGCCATGATGACCAGCTTCGGCGAAGGAATCACGCTGACGCCGCTCCAGTTGGCCGCCACCTTGTCCGCCATCGCGAACGGCGGCACGTTGTACTGGCTGCAGTATCCCAAGAACGCCCAGGAAGCAGAAGGCCTGGTTCCCCGTGTGAAGCGGCAGTTGCCCATCCAGGAATTGATCCCGGAAGTAATGCCCGGCATGCTGGGCGCGGTGGAATATGGAACCGCGCGCCGCGCCGCGTACGATCCGAACGAACCCATCTTCGGAAAGACCGGCACGTGCACGGATCGACGGTCACCCACGCACCTCGGCTGGTTCGGTTCCTTCAACAAGGTCGGCAACAAGAAGCTGGTGGTGGTGGTCCTGTTGACCGGAGGACGTCCGGTCAGCGGTCCAGTCGCGTCAGGGATTGCCGGTCAGGTTTACCGCAATCTTTCCGAGCAACGCTTCTTTGCCAAGCAGCGCACCGTTTCACCGGTGGCGCTCGTGTCCGGGGCCTCCTGGTAAGACAATCCGCATCGAAAAGTACCGCAGACCGAAACCGCCGGACGGAGAATCCGGCGGTTTTCATTTCGCGCCTATATACAATTGATCCAGTGCGGCATCGATGAGAAAGAAGGGATCCAGCAAAGCGGTCGCTCCCTTGTTCCGCCGCAAGCGTGTGTATGCAGCGCTCGCGGTGGGCCTCATCTGCCTGTTGTCGGGAGCCGTAGCCATCGGGCTCGCCATCAGGTCACGCCAGCGACTGCAGTCTGCCGATGCCCAGATTCTGTTCAGTGAACCGGTCACCTTCAAGCGCGGCGGACAGACGTTGTACCGAACCCAAGTCGAACTCCTATATCTTGTTCACGGCGAGCGGCACATGGTGACCGCGTCCATGCCTGAGGTCGCCGGCAGCCGCGAGGAACTGGACGATCAGCTTCGACGATACCGTCCGGGCGCTACGCTGCCTATTGTTTACGATCCCGCGGAGACCAGGCGATTTGAACTGGACTTCGGCTCTCCTGCACATATCTATCGAACGCCTGCCGTCCTGCTGGGGATCGGCTTGCTCTCGCTGGTGTATGTGATTGTCGCGGCGATGAGCGACGGTCGATATCATTGCGCCGCTTGCGGCACAGGAGTACCTGAACAGTTCGCGTATTGCTTCCTGTGCGGTGAGCGCATTCCGAGGCGCAAAGGCAAAATGTCAGCGGCATGAGCAGGGGCTCCATCGCATCATCCATCTGTTTTGTGGCCGCGGTCGCACTGCTTGCGCTCGCTGGGTGGAACGGATATCAGATCATGGCGCCGGCGGTGGCGTGGAAATCGGCGGACGCCACCCACTCGAACACACGCGTACGCTTCCGCCGCGATGGCGAGGGCATACTCGTTTATCAGGTTGTCTCACAGGTCACCTACAACTCTGGCGGCCAGCAACTCACGGCGGACGCGAGCTCACTGCTGGAAAGCCGCAACTACGGGGATATTGCTGTGCTCGCCAAGAAGCTTGCCGCCTCCCCGACGATGCGAATCTACTTCGATCCAGCTGATGCAAAGCAACCGCGGTTCGGTGTGATGTACTCCCGGATGATGGCGGGCGAGGTCGCGGGTGCGGCCGTAGCCGCTGTGCTCCTGCTTGCGGCGGGGTTATGGCTGCGCAAGAAGTGGCTGCCGCCGATAGCGTGTCCTCGATGTACTCGGCCGATACAACGGGATTATCGCTTCTGCCCATTCTGCAGAACCGAAGTTCAATCCGCCTAGGGCTTCAGCGGCCCATCCCATCGCAAGCCGGCGCGCCAGAGCATAGGAGCGCCGATCAACGGTACGGGTGAAAAGCCGGTGAGATATTCACGATCCAGCAGGTTTTCCACGGCGACGGTTGCCCACAACGATCGGGTGACGCGCTGGCGTGCGCTCAACTGCAGCGTGCTGTAGCCGGGCAGGATGAATTGATTGCGATCGTCCTCGAACTGCAGCGAGAAGGAGCGAAGGCCGCCGCTGACCAGCGTGTTCTCGCTCGAATAAGTGAGTTGCGCGTTGCCGGAGTGCTTGGGCACCTGCGGGATTCGCTCCCGCGTGGAGAATCGCGATTCGGTGTACAGATAGCCCAGATCTACGCGCCATGGACCCCGGCGGTAATCGGCTTGCGCGTCAATGCCGCGCGTCAAGGCGGCTGCCGCATTCCTTCTCTGCCGCACAATCAACTGCGGCGTCGAGGACAGCGTTACGTTCGTGATGATGTTCTCGATCTCATTGCGATAGAGGCTAACAGCCATGCGCGCATTCTCGCCGACGAAGTCCAAGCCGACCTCGGCGCCGAACAACGTCTCAGGCCGCAGGTCAGCGTTGGACCGAGTCTCGGCGTTGCCCGCGCGAAAATCGCGATACAGCTCATTCAGCGTGGGCGCCCGGAATGCTCGATAAACCGAGCCTCGCGCTCGCACAAGGCGCCGGCCGATTGCAAAGCCGCCGCTCGGACTGAAGAAGCGGCTGTCCGTCCCGGTGAACTGATGTCGAGCGCCGAGGAAGATCCTGGCCGCTGCGGTTCCGGCGTCGAGTTGCGCGAAAGTCCCATGCTGCACCTGCGATCCGCCGCCCACGCGCAAGCCCGTGGGGTCTAATCGATCGGTGCTGACCCCTTCCACGCGCTGTGCGTCTGCCCCAGCCAATAGATTCCAGTTCTGCCCGCGATGACGCCACATTCCGGCGCCGCCCACAGCTTCAGCCGGCACCCTCTGCCGGAACGTGATTCTCTCCGTATTGCGATCCGTTCCAACTGCGGAGAAGCTTGCCTGGAACTGCTGCCGCGTATGATAGCCGAGGATTGAAATCGTATCGTCGGCCAGCGTCTTGGTGTAGTGCCCGGCCAGAGTACCGAGCCCGGTCGAGTTCTGCGTCAATACCGTGCCATTGGCGCGTTCCTCGGCCAGAACATCCAGCTTCACAAAAAGCCTGTCCTTGTCACCGAGGTAATCGAGCCGCGTCACACCCGATACGAAGCGCACGCCTGCGCGTGTGTCGGCGGACCCACGTCGATCCTCACGCACAAGATAATACCCGTCCGTGGTGAAGGAACGAACCGTGCCGGAGATGCCGACTCGCCGCCAACGATGCGCCAGCCCGGTAGTGAGCACGTGCGTATCCTTGTTGCCGAACTCGTACGCGGCAACCAGGCGCAGCGGCTCCGGCTCGCGCGAGAACAAGCTGATGGCGCCGCTCATAGCTCGATCGCCGAACACGCTGGTCGCAGCGCCGCGCGATAGCTCAATCCGGTCAATTTCCTCCGGAGAAAGGCGCGTCCAATACACCCATCCGCCGAACGGATCGTTCACGGGGATGCCGTCCCACAGCACCAGCGATCGGCTCGCTCCACTTGATCCCAAGCCGCGCAGCGATACGCCTTGCGTCGTAGGGTTGGCGGCAATGCTCGAGGTGCGTCGAAACAGCGTAAAACCGGGCACCGAACGCAACCGGTCGTCGATGTTGACGCCGGGCTGCTGGCGAACTTCGGCTTCATCGAGCACGGTGATGAAAGCCGGAGTTTCGGTCTCCACCTGCTCTACCACAGTGATGCTGGTGCGGACCGGCTCAGGACCGACGGCTTGGCTAGGTTTTGACTGCTGGGTCGACTGCGGATCCTGCTGCGGGAACGCGCAAGGTGTCAGGAGTGACAACGCGATGATGAAACCAGCCAACTTCGGCCAGTTCTGACGGACGGGTACTAAAAGCGATTTGCAGCGTTCGTTCATGAGGTATGGCGGGCTTCAAACCGGGGCTCGGCTGCACCACGGCAAGATATCTCAGGATATCGTACGCGTGCGCGTCCTCTGGAGCCCATCTTTGCGTGATGAAACGAACCCGAATTCCTCGTTCGGAAAGGCGCCAGACCAGGTAAGCCGAGCAATCCACCGCCAGTTCAAACCACTCGGATTCAGGCGTCGTAAGATCCAGAAAGATAGTCACCGCCTGGTCCTGGTCGCGAGCATACTCGCGAACCTGCAACTCTCCCGTGTGAGCCGTGGCGCGCCAGTCGACGTGCCGCGAGCTTTCAAACGCAATGTACGGACGCACACGGTAGAAGTCGGTTCCCCTTCCCTGCTGCTGGCTTTGCAGATCGCCTGCAATCCCGGCCAGCAGCAGTTCAAATCCAGGCTGCGGATCGATGGAAGGATACACGAGCACTTCTTTCTCTAAGCGAAGATGGGCGCGACGATACGTGAAGCCGAATGGAAAACGACTGGAAAACCAGAACGTGTTGCGTTTGTATTCGCCGCGCTTGCTGAAGTACAACGGGGCCGATTCGGTGACGGTGCTGCCTGCGCCGACGAGCGGAATATAAAGCTCCTCTTGCAGGCCTGTTTCCGGAGCGCCCGCCAAATGCAGCGAAAACGAGGGCATCAGGTACTTGCCGTTGCGAATGTGGATCTTGGCGGGCACATCACGGCGCGCGACCACATGGGGCGGCAGTTCAATGTCGAGTTCTAATCCCGCCAGTCCCAGGCGGCTGACGAAACCGGAAATCAGCAGCGTGGAAAGCAGCGCGGCGAGCATGAGGAACAGCAGGTTGTTTGCGGATACGAAAGCGGCAAGCCCAACCACCACCACGATGAGTGTGAAGACAAAGCCCAGCGCGGTAATCTGCTGGCGCATGCTTTCTTCGAAGGATTCGCGGATGCGCCGCCAGAACTCACGCATGTTCGCCGCTCGCATCATGCCACAATGTTTGCGTCCATGTCGAGTTTCGTACGAACCGTTCGATGGAAAGGCCGCGAGCTGCGTGTGCGTGTGGAAGAGCAAGGGTCCGAGTGGCGCATTGATGCCGGCGATGGCGTGCGGCTAGCGTCGGTGTTAGAGGTGGAGCCTGGCGTGTATTCAATCCTGCTCGATGGGCAATCGTACGAAGTGCGCGCTGCCGATCTGGACATTGAAGTGGAGGACCCGCGCGCTCCCAAGAGCGCATCACGGCAGGCGGGGTTGGAAGGGCCGCAATCGGTGGCAGCTCCCATGCCGGGCAAGGTCGTTCGAGTGCTTGTGAGCGCGGGGGATGTGGTCGAAAAAGGCCAAGGGCTCGTTGTGATTGAAGCCATGAAGATGCAGAACGAGATGAAGTCGCCCAAGCAAGGCCGTGTCGTTCTGGTGTCGGCACTAGAGGGCGGCACGGTGGCTGCCGGCGATGTGCTCGCTACAGTGGAGTAGAGCGACTCTGAAACGCCTTAACCGCGTGGAGGAAGGCAGTCGGTACGATATTCCGCAGGCGTATAAGAATGCAAGGCTCTCACGCACTGATGCAAGCTATCGACTTCGCGGTGATCGAAACGGTGCTGGCGTTAGCCCTGAATGCGTGACGATTCTTCTAGCGATCCTCTTGCGACGCATGGCGATCGTAGGAGCGCATACGCATTTGCCATGCACCCGTCGCTGCATGTGACGGAGTTTGGCCGGGAGTAGATGGATTCGTTTACGTGACCGATTCCACTCTCCGGACACTTTCAACAAGCGAACTCGGGTCGGCTGTGGCTATGTGCATCTTGCGATTGCGCGGCAGCGCGTTTCAGGAATGGGCTCGGGCGCTGCTAGGGGGCGCGATTTTCGCCCAGTTTGCGATTGCGGGACCAAGAGCATTCCCTGCGCTCGTGTTGGCTTACGTCATCTATCGATGCATCAGCACGGTTGTCCTCAGGAAAGCTGAGAGTCGGCTCGACGTACTTACGGCCAAGTTCGTCCACGGTCCGAACGCTGTCGCTCGAGCGGTCGCGCGCATTGCCGGCCTAAACGGCCTACCACGGAAGTGGCCGTGTTAGGTGAACTTCCGTGGACCCGCCGCCTCAATCGGATGTGATGCAGCAGCAGGATATCGCACAAACGTGCAGGCCTGAAAGTCGAGTGAATGGGCGTTTCTGGCTGAGGCCGACAACTCCACTTTCAGCTTGACTCACGGCGCCTTGCTCGCATAGGCTAAGAATTCTTAGTATGGGTCGCAAGCCACAAAAGAATGATTCCTTGCCCGGTTCCCTCGACATGCTGATTCTTCGGACGCTGTCGCGGCGCAAGCTTCATGGATATGGCATCGTCCAATTCCTTCAACAATCCTCGGATAACGAACTGCTTGTCGAGGAGGGCTCGCTGTATCCCGCACTGCAGCGGCTGGAGCTAAACGGCTGGATCGAAGGTGAGTGGGGCGTCACCTCGAATAATCGACGCGCGAGGATCTACAGGATCACGGCGGCCGGGCGCAAGCAACTGGCGGTCGAGACGCAGAAGTATGCCAAGCTCACGCTGGCGATCGCGCGTGTGATGGGGGCGGATTGATGGTAATGTTCCTGCGACGGCTGCGGTACTGGATGGACAACTCGCGCCGTAGCGAGGCGCTACGGGAGGAGATGGAACTTCACCTCGCGGAGAAAGCCGCCGAATTGCAAGCAGAAGGCTGGTCGGCGGAGAGCGCCCACGGCGAGGCGCGCCGTCGATTTGGCAATGTCGGCCGGAAGCACGAAGAATCACGGGAAATCTGGATGACTCGGTTTTGGTCGGAGCTTGTCCAGGATGTGCGTTATGCCGGTCGCTCGATGGGCGCCAATAAGGCGTTCAGCGCGCTCGCCGTCTTGTCGCTAGCGCTCGGCATCGGCGCGAATACCGTGATCTACAGCTTCATGGAGTCGATTCTGTTGCGATCGCTTCCGGTGGCCGATCCCGAGTCGCTGGTGGTGCTGAACTGGCATAGCCGGCCGCCCCAGAACGCCAACAAAGAATGGGTCCACGTCGTGCACGGCGTGCAAGGCATGCTGTGGCCGGGCGACAAAGGCGCCCTGGTCAGCGGGATGTTCCCCTACGCCGCATTCGAAACGCTTCGGGAGGAGAAAGCCGTCTTTTCCACGCTGTTCGGATACTTCAACGGACTGAATCGAACGCTGACGATCCGCGGTCACGCCACCAGCGCCAACCTGGAGTATGTCACCGGCGAGTACTTTCGAGGCCTGTCCGTATCGCCGGCCGCGGGTCGTTTGATCGATTCGGAAGACGATCGTTCAGGAGCAGCGCCTGTCGCGGTGATCAGCTTTGCGACAAGCCAGAATCGCTTTGGAGGACCGGCCAACGCGATCGGCCAGCCGATTCTCGTCGACAACGTGTCCTTCACAGTGGTAGGTGTTGCGCCACCGGAATTCTTCGGCGTGGACCCTGCGATGGCGCCGGATATCTACCTTCCGATGCGCACGAATCTGCTTGTTGACGGGGCCGAAGCCGGACGCATGTATGGCGACCCGAACTTCTATTGGATCGAGATGATGGGCCGCCTGCGTCCCGGCGTCAGCATGGCGCAGGCGCAGGCGGTGCTGGCCCCGCGTTTTCTTCGATGGGTTGACACAACCGCCACGTCCGATGGAGAACGCGCCAAATTGCCCGCCCTGCTTCTCCAAAACGGCGCCGGCGGTCTGGGTAGCTTGCGACGGCAATATTCGAAGCCGCTGTACGTGCTCCTGACGATGGTGGGCTTGACGCTGGCGATTGCGTGCGCGAACATCGCCAACTTGCTGCTGGCAAGAGCCGCCGCCCGAAGTCGTGAGATGGCGGTGCGCCTGAGCTTGGGCGCGGGTCGGTTTAGGGTAGTGCGGCAATTGCTTACCGAGAGTGTGCTGCTGGCATCGCTCGGCGGCGCCTTGGGAGTGCTGCTTGCGATTTGGGGCGTGCGAGCGTTGACGGTTTTGTTTTCCAGAGGCCAGGAGAACTTTACGCTGCATGCCGAATTGAACTGGCATGTGTTAGCGGTGACGGCGGCGCTGTCCGCCGCCTGCGGCCTGCTGTTCGGCCTTGCCCCGGCGATCCAGTCGACACGTCCGGACGTTATGCCCGCGTTAAAAAATGGTCGCGGAAGCAGACCCCGCGGACGCGCGCAGCACGTTTTGGTGGTCGCGCAGATCGCGTTCT
>DASQDN010000313.1:0-14626 GCA_035634155.1 Bryobacteraceae bacterium
GGGTGAAAGGCATGCGTCGATATTTGACGCCCTGCCAAGGCGCGATGAGATCGTCGTAGTGCGGGTCGGTCGCGGCGCCGGACTGACCGGGGGCTGCCATCCATCGCGAATTGGCGAAATCGCTCAAATCAATAATCTGCCGGTACAGCGCCAGGTGTCGCTGATCGTAATCGGTCCAGCGCGGATTGGACGCGACATTCAACGTATGCTTGTCGCCACCGTTCGGAACGATGCGATTAAACCGGTGGCTATGGACAGAGTCGCTATCGAACGGCTGATGGAAGAACACAAGCCGATGCGCCTTGCTCCATTGCCAGGCGTTCACATCGTCGCTGCCTTGCACGCCGCTCATTCGACGAAGCGCCTTAGCAAACGCGCCGGAAATGGTCATTGAGCAACTCTCGGGGATTGCTGTCGTCACATCGTCACACCACCGCGAGTCACTCAGTACCGTCGTGGATAAAGCCATGCTGACCATATGCATGTGCTCAGACCAGGCCTTCCAAAGAGGCTGACTCAGTTCGTCCGCGAACACACTCTCCGCAAGCTGGATGTACCATGCTTCGAACACCGCGGCGGCGGCGCTCTCCGGTGTCACTCGGTAATCCCACGATTTCAGCAAGTCGAGGGCTTGCCTTTCCATGTTGTTAGCTGGAAGGATCCGCAACAAGGTGGGTAGCAGATCGCGTGCGTGAACGGCAAGCACGTCGGCTTGCATGTCTTCCAAATCCTCGAGACGGAAGCGATTCTTCTCCTGCATCAGCTCATGAACTCGCCGTGCCCGGTAAGGCGCTGCGAAGCTGCTGCCTAACACCCATGGGTAAGTATCCGGAGCGATCTTGTTATTCGCAGTCGCGACGTAGCCTTCCTTCGGATTGCGGAGCGCCGGGAGATCGTCGAACGGAATATACCCATTCCACTCGAACGCAGAAGTCCACCCGGGGACGGGTCTGGTCCCGTCGCTCGCAATTCGCCGCGGAATGGTTCCGACCAGATGATAGGCGATGTTGCCCTGCAGATCGGCATAAACCATGTTCTGCGGGTGAGCTTTGTGGCGACGATATGCGTTGTGGAACTGAGCGAAATTTACTGCTTTGTTGGCGTCGAGGCTGGCAGCGATGCCGACGTCATCGTCAGAATCGAGCGCGGCCCATCGCAGTGCGAGCGCCGGCCCGTTCGGATTCACCAAGTCGGAAACGAGCGGACCATGCCGCGTGGTACGCACCTTGAGGACGACATCCTGTTGACCTTTTACCTTGATGACTTCATCGCGAATCACCAGGCCTTCGAGAACGCCGTCGTATTCCACCTGATCATCGCCGTGCAGCTTCTCCAGATAAAGGTCCTGCACGTCTGCATTCGCATTGGTCCAGCCCCACGCGATCCGGCCGTTGTGACCCATCAGGAAGCCGGGAATACCTACGGCGGTGGCGCCGATCGCATCCAGCGCGCCACCGGTAAGATGAGCTCGATAGAAAATCGCGGGGATCTGTGACGGCAAGTGCGGGTCAGAAGCGAGGATCGCACTACCGGTGACAGTACGTTCGCCTGACAGCACTTGATTGTTGCTGCCGATTCCCTGCCCTCCGAATCCGGCGCCTTGCGCCACGTCCTTATGAAAGGCGGCTAATTGAAGAAGCGTCTCCGCATCGACATGCGGCATCGCATGCATGCGGCTTTTCGCGGTTCCCGTCTTGCGCGACTGCCAGTCGATGATTGGTCCATCCTGCGTGTACGCAGGCATCAATTCAGCAGTGCGAACTGCCCCAAGCTTTTGCTCCAGTTGTAGACGAACGAGTTCCTGGTCCCAATTAGTATCCACGCTCCAACCCAGGACTTTGGCGATCGTCATGACGTCCTCAGGGCGCCACGGCGTGGGCTCGAAGTTGAGGATCGTAAACTCGGGTGGAAGTCCGTTGCGCCGCTGCTGTTCGGTTGCGGCATTAAGCCCGGCGACGTAGGACAGTATGAACTCGCGGTGCTTGGGACCGTATCGCGCCCAAGTCGCCTCCGCCGAACGCGCGACTCCTAACGTCCGGAACAACGCGTCAACCTTGACCGAGTTCGGTCCCAATACTTCGGACAAACGACCCGAGCCTACGCGGCGCAGGTACTCGAGCTGCCACAGGCGGTCACGGGCGTGCATGAACCCAAGACCGAAGATGGCGTCATGCTCGTTCCCGGCTCGGATGTGAGGGACGCCGTCACGGTCCAGTACGATCTCAATCCTTTGACGCAGACCCGGAAGTTTATCGACTGTAACTGAGCCGCTAGCTTCGGCTCGTGAACTTGCGACCGTCGTCAGCAGTAGCGCGACGGTGCATAAACGAATTGACATACTCTGCTCTCCTTTGTGCTCATGAGCGGAAACCAAATGCGTTCCGCTCATGCAAAAGGAAGCGCAGGGATTTGGAGGGCGAGATCAGTTTTGTACGTAACGCCTGGGCTACGTAACGGGCACGCGAGCGATTAGCGCCTTGAACCGCGGGTTGTCACGCAGTTCTCGGAAACGCGGTTCCACGCGCGCGAATGGAAAGTGAACCTGATGAGTTCTCCACGCTGTCTCTAACCAATCGAGGGCCACATCGTAACGGCGGAGTCCCGCGTACACGACAGCTACCTGGAATGCGCAGTTTCGAACGTTCTGATTCATGCCCTCAAGCTGCTTTGCCACCTGTTCAGCCCGTTCAGTTTCGCCGAGTCGCGCGAGCAAGTATCCGTATGCGGGGAGCGCTCGCCGGTCTAGGTGGTCCACTGCAAGCGCATGTTCATAGTGCTTCAGTGCAAGCTGGTGATTCCCCTTCTGCTCCTGAGCCTGTCCCAACCACACTTCGGCTCTTGTGTAGCTTCGGTTCAAGGCTAAAGCAGAATTGGCCGCAGCTATGGCGGCGTCCGCGTGACCCAAGTCCAGGTGAATCTCGGCTTCCTTCGCCGCCAGTTGAGGCAGCGCCGGTAAGAGGGCTCGCGATTTGCGAATCAAGGCCGCGGCATCGGCGACGCGCCCGGTTTCGCGGAGCAGATCGGCGTACTCTACCGCGGCATAAACGTTACGCGGATCGAGTTCCAACGTGCGCCGATACTCTCGCTCAGCGGCAGGGAAATCCCACTTGATCATGAACAGGATCAACGCCAGCATGTGTCGACCCTCGGCGAAGTGGTCGTCGAGCACGACGGACCGGCGAGCAGCGGCCTCAGCCCGGCGTGCATCTTCGGTTGGATCGCGCCCAACGTATGGGAAAGCGTAATCGTATGCCTCGGCCAACGTGGCCCAAGCGGGCGCGAATTCGGGATCCGAGGCTACAGCCAGTTCGAGGCGCTCGATTGCGCGGGTCACGATTTCAGGAGCGCCACGATCAGCGCGCGCAGCGTGGGGGTCCTGTTGAAGCAGCGCAACGCCTTCCTGCCAAGCGACTACGGCCGCGCTGTGCGACGGCGGCTCTCGATGGGCCTTGGCGGGCTGAAGACAGAGGAAGATAAGGGCAGCGGACGCGATGCTGATCCAGGCGATTTGCTGTTGCTTGACACGCGTCGCGAAGGGCTCTATCGCCGGCGGTTCTTCGAACGGTACGTCAATGGTCGGAGCGTCCACCGCGACCACCGTGTCCGGCTCAGCGACGGGGGCGCTCACTCGCTGGAACTGCGGAACGTAGGTCCCGCTGGGAAGGTGAATGCGAATTCCGCACTCACGGCCCTCATTGTCATAAAAGGCGCGCAGCTTTTGTCGCAGCCTGGTGGCCTCTACGCGCACAATCGAGTCTGATTTCGGGTCGTAACCTACGGGCCGGCCGTAAACTTCACTTGCGATCACCGTTTCTTTGATCTGATCTGTTTTGCCTTCCAAAGTCCGTTCCACCACGTAGCGCAGGAACCTGCCGTTACGTTCCGCGGTAGCAAAGCGACGGTCAGCCAGTAGCAGCCCGAGATGTTCCAGGATCTCTTCCTGCGGTTTAGCCTCGTCCTGTTTGGATACAGCTTGGCTCATCATAAGCATCCATTGTGAGCCCGCCGGCGCTGAAAGGAATCAGCAGAAAGTCAGCAAGTTGTCAGCATTGCGGCAGTCGCTGTTACTGAGCCCTGCCGTAACTCCTCGTAACGGGCTGAAAGCACGCTTTTCCGCGCGAATGTCAGCGAGCCGCATCAGTTTTACGGCTCGATTGATATGCACGGTTAATAGGAGATGACAATGGGAAACACACGCAGATCGCTATTGATGTCGCTGGTGGCCCTTGGGACCTTGATGCCCACCACCGCGCTCGCTGAACCGCCGAAAAGACCGACAGCAGCAACTGAAGTCTGGGTACGCACCGAGCTGTATTTCGGCACCATGAAGCCGGACAACCAGCAGGTGACAGAAGCTGAGTTCGCCGCCTTCGTTGAGAAAGAGGTGACCGAGCGATTCCCCGATGGACTGACCCTGCTTACAGGTTACGGACAGTTCCGGAACTCGGCGGGGGCGATTATTCGCGAGAAGTCGTTTGTGCTGATTCTGTTCTATCCACCTCAGCAGCAGGATGCAAATAAGAAAGTCCAGGAGATCCGCGACAGCTATAAGACGAGCTTCCAGCAGGAGTCGGTTCTGCGAGTGGATAGCTTCTCGGTCGTGTCGTTCTAAGGAGGTTCACATGAAGGAACTAATCTTACTCGCCACCCTGCTTAGCGCCACCGCATTTGGCGCATCTATCGAGTTCCGTCAGGACGGGTGGTCCACCAGCGGCCCGCTCGTAGTGTCCTTCACCGGCATCGACACTGACCTGGATGGAAGCCTGAGAGTGAATGAGCTTTCCGAGTTCCAGGCCATCTGGCAAACACCGGGAGGCATCTCGTCCGATTGGGGGTTGTCACACATCGAACCCGGCGGCTTCATCTTTACGAATGCGGGCAACTTCTTGATGTTCGTCAGTAACGCCGAGTACTCGCTAGTGGATACCGCATTTGAAGGCGAGTTCCTGGCGACTGTCTTCGACGCAAACCTGTTCCCTGTTGACAGCACAACTGGAGCGGCGCAGGTGGTCCCTGAACCTGCCATGTTCGGCTTGATGGGTGCATCGCTGATCCTGTTGACGGCGACGCGGTTACGCCGCGCCCAACAAGGAAGCAGTCAACAACACTAATCAATCGGTGAGCCGCCATGGTTGTGCGCTTGCAGCGATGCCGACGGTTCCATTCGGCATCGCCTCCTTTCCGCAAGTCAGCCGGCCCGGCGCAACAAAGGAAAGCAACAGCAATGTCGAATCATCTGAATAGCCCGACTCTTCCGCGTCACCGCATCCTTAACGCTGTTCTGGCGACGATGATCAGCGCATCCGCTGTGCAGGCCCAGGCGTCCCGAGTTGTGCGTCAGGATGGCCTGATCGAGGTGAATGGAGGCCGCCTATATTACGAGATGCGCGGGGCCGAATCCACCATGCTTGCAACTCCCGTGATCCTGGTCCACGGGCCAACCCTCGATTGCAGGTCATGGGACGCCCAGTTCAAAGTGTTGTCGAAGTTCTTCACTACCTATCGTTATGATCTACGCGGCCACGGACTCTCTGATGCCGTGACGGGTCCGGTTGGCTCGCACGAGGATCTCATTGGATTGATGGATGCGCTTGGAATTGAGAAGGCCCACGTGATCGGGCAGTCGCTGGGAGGAAACATTGTGACAGAAGTGGCCGTCTCTCATCCACAGCGTGCCGAAACGTTGACGCTGATCGACAGCGGCATCAACGGCTTTACATCCCCAACCCCCAACGTGCCCTTGAATAGTCAATTCGAGCTTTGCCCGGAAACCTACTCGCGTTTGAGCCTCATCCGCATCCCGACGTTGGTCCTGGTCGGCGAGTTTGACCATCCCGAGTTCCAAACTGCCGCGGACATCCTGCATCAGCAGATCAAGGGCGCTTCAAAAGTGGTGATCCCTGCTGCGGGCCATATGTCACATCAAGAGGAGCCGCAGGAGGTCACATGGGAGATCCTGGAGTTCTTACTGCAAAGACAATGAATGTAGCGATTGTTTGGCGTGATCGTCATCAGGTTGAAACAATATGCCGGACACAGCTACAGATAGACTGGCTGGCGACCAACCGTAGTCAGGCGGGCCATGTCCGACAACGCGCTCGCCGGCAGGTACATGGTCGCTCGATCTAACAATCCGAGTGTCGCAGTGCTTCCGTCCTGAAAAAGAGACGTCAGTGAACGCGGACTCACGCCCTTAGCCGCGTAGAAGACGCGGTCGGACCAGCGCATCCAACCGCGCGGATGCTCGGGGTGCTCAGCAAGGACGTCTATCACCATGCGAGTGACCCTAAGCGTCGCGGGCTCCCAATAAGCGGGCAGGATCATGACGGTGCTATGGCCGCTTCGCACTTCCTCGGCGAATTCAGAAAAGCTGCTAGCATCGGTCAGGTTGATACACGTGTTGGGTTCCGACGTGTGCCGGTCTCCTCCCGAAACAATCGACTTTGACCACGCTTCGGCGAGACCAACGACGCGCAGATTCTCACGCCTGGAGCGAAGCCCGTTCCACTCAAGCGCATGAATGAACGCTCCGCACGTCGTGAGTAGATCGCGTACGGCTTGGAGATGGATGTCCCCACCGACGTGAGTCTCATCCCATAGCGGGTGATTAAGTACGACTAGCGACCCTTCGTAGGCGGCGATGTGCTCCAGAATGGCGGCCGGTCCTGACGCACAAGGCCGACGCGTGTACTCGTTTAACAAGCGTGTGAGATCGACCGCGATATCCGCCGGTATGTTGTGGATACCCAGGTGCAACTCGGAACTGCGATACGGGAGGGACCATTCCAGCGACACAGGAACCTTCTCGGCGCTGAAGCCCACGCCGCGCAGCACAAGACCAGCGGTTGAGTTGTCGTGATCGGTTAAGGAAACGATTGACTCCAGGCCCAAGCCTTCGAGCTGCTCGCGTTCAAGCAGCAACGCCTGATGCTCGCCGAGCGGAGGCGTCCACCATCCTCTCTCCAGGACCAGGTCGGTCCTGAACTTGTTTCTGAACTGACGGCGCCCACGTTCGAGCAAAGAACGCAGCATCCAGGAGCGCCTTGCTAGAACATCCAGAAATCGCAGGCTTTCGCGCGAGTATACCGTGTGGCCGTGGAGCGACACCCCAGTGCGGTAATCGGGCTTGGTTGCCGTGAGCATTGGCTACGAACGTCTCCCGCGGCGCGTCCGCAGCATCAGCCTGCGATACCGGTTCCGCCGAGCCGCTAAGGATCGCCAGCGTCGAACGACAAAGTTCCTGTGTCGGATCATGATCGAATGTTAGCCGCAGGAACCCAACAGGGAGATCACGATTCGGTAAATTGAGCGTGAAAACATTCGACTGAAAACATGTTTGATCCTCGAGCGCAGCCGCTTGAGCCACATTGACCCGGTTCGAACCTGATATCCTGAGTGCCCATGTCCAGACTCAGTTATTCGTGCGGTCCAAAGCGGCCGATGGTCGAGATCACGCTCGCCCAGGCACTTGCGCAGACGGCGCAACGGTATGCGACGCGCGAAGCGCTGGTATCACGCCATCAAAGCTTGCGTTTCACTTGGGCCGAACTCGACGATGCGGTCACGAGCGTGGCGCGCGGGTTGCTTGGACTTGGGCTGAGGAGGCACGATCGAGTGGGGATCTGGTCGGCTAACTGCGCCGAATGGATCCTGCTTCAGTATGCCTGTGCCCGCGCTGGACTCGTACTGGTGAACGTCAATCCAGCCTATCGATCGCATGAACTTGCGTTTGTGCTCCGGAAATCGCGAATGCGCGCATTGTTCCTTTGGGCGAAGGACGGACGAACCGATTACGAGCAGATTCTGGACCAGGCTCGGTCAACCGAGCAGGCGCTTGAACACGTCGTCCGCCTTGGTTCACCGGAGTGGGATGCAATGTTGGCAGGGGGAGTCGATCTATTTGATCAGGCGGTGCTGCCGAACGATCCGGCGAACATCCAGTACACGTCGGGCACCACCGGCTCACCGAAAGGTGTTGTGCTGACGCACCGGAATCTGGTAAACAACGCGCTTGTGACCGGCAGCAACGTACGAATGACGGAGCACGACAGAATGTGTGTTGCTGTCCCGCTTTATCACTGCGGAGGCTGCGTGTGCAGCGCCCTGAGCTGCGTGATTTATGGCGCAACCATCATCTTCGCTTCGGCTTCATTTGATGCGGGAGCCCTGCTAGAAACAATCGAGCACGAGAAAGCCACCGTCCTCACAGGCGTGCCGACCATGTTCATCGCGCAATTGCAGCACCCTGACTTTACCCGCTTCAACATGAGTTCACTTCGCGCGGCTTTGATCGGCGGCTCGCCCTGCCCGGTCGAGCTACTCCGGCGCGTAAACCAAGACATGCATTGTGAAGAGGTATCGGTCATCTATGGTCAAACAGAAGCCTCGCCTGTGATCACCATGCACGCTTCGGGCGATACGCTGGAGCAGCGCGGCTCAACTGTAGGGAGGCCGATGGCGAACACAGAAGTGAAGCTCGTGAATGTGGCGGGTGACACCGTGGCGCTCGGCGAACAAGGTGAGCTTTGCACGCGCGGGTACCACGTCATGGCCGGATACGACGAGGAGCCGGAGGCGACCCGTCACGCCATTGACACGGAAGGCTGGCTGCACACCGGAGACCTTGCAGAAATGCGTGCAGACGAGCACTTCCACATCCGAGGACGTTTGAAGGACATGATCATTCGTGGCGGTGAAAACATCTACCCTGCCGAGATTGAGAACTTCTTCTTTGCGCATCCCAAGATTGCCGACGTTGTTGTAGTCGGCTTGCCCGATCAGAAGTTGGGTGAAATCGTAGCTGCATGGGTCCGACCCAAAGCGGGGGAAACACTGACGTCAGAGGAGGTGCGCGAATACGCACGGGGCAAGATCGCGCACTTCAAGGTTCCGCACCATGTCCGGATTGTCGATTCTTTCCCCATGACGGTAACGGGGAAAGTTCAAAAGTTCCGCATCCGGGAGATAGAAACCGAAGCGCTCGGGCGCGAAGCCCACATCGCGGCTACCGCTTAACCGGGCTCATTTAAGATGGGAAGCACGAGTATGAGCCCAAAGAACACGATCTGTCTCTGGTTCAACAATGACGCGCAGGACGCAGCGAATTTCTACGCAGCTACGTTCCCTGATAGCCAAGTAACGGCTGTTCACAAGGCGCCGAGCGATTATCCGGGCGGTAAACAGGGCGATGTGCTGACAGTGGAGTTCACCGTCGTCGGCATACCTTGTCTCGGTCTGAACGGCGGCTCGGCATTCCAGCACAGCGAAGCATTTTCGTTCCAGATCGCCACGGACGATCAGGAAGAGACCGACCGTTACTGGAACGCTATCGTCCGCAATGGCGGCAAGGAAAGCCAGTGCGGCTGGTGCAAGGATCGCTGGGGGCTCTCCTGGCAGATCACGCCGCGCGCCTTAGTTGATGCCATGGCGGCGGGCGGGGACGAGGCAAAGCGGGCGTTCCAAGCGATGATGCAGATGAAGAAGATTGACATCGCGGCCATCGAAGCAGCGCGACGCGGCTGATAAGTCTTCATGCTCACTCGTCGACATTTCGCCAAATTGGCGGGCGCAGCGCCAGTGCTTGCACAGACGCGGCGTCCGCCGCGCATTCTTCTCCGCAGTTCCTGGCAAAGCGTCAATATCGGCGACATCGGGCACACTCCCGGAGCGCTCGCGCTGCTGTGGAAATACATCCCTGACGCAGAGATCACGTTGTGGCCCGGAAAGCTGGGGCATGGTTCGCGCGAACTGTTGACGAGAGGCTTCCCACGGCTGAAGATCGCTGAAGGCTCGCTCGGAGCTGCCAATCAGCCAAACACGCCCGAGCTGGCAAAAGCGTGGAGTGATGCCGATTTGTATCTGAGCGGGTCGGGCTCGGGCTTCCCCGCCAGCCAGCACGCCATCGCATTTCGTCGAGCCACCAATAAACCGATAGGCGTCTTCGCAGTCAGCACCGACCCTGTCTCCGGAATCGGTGGCGACCGTCTGGCAGAAGGCGGCACGCTGAAGGAGTTGCATAAGCTCGCACTGAAGCTCCCGCCCACGCACCTGGATGCGGAGCTGAGGAGCATCATCGATCAAGCGTCCTTCTTCTTTTGCCGTGACACGATCTCGCGCGACTATCTGAAAGCGCAGGCGGTAAAAACGCCTATCCTCGAGTTCGGACCCGACGCTCAGCTCGGCATGACGCTTCGTGACGATGCCAAGGGAATTGCCTGGCTGCGCGAGCATGGGCTCGCGGAAGGGGCGTTCATCTGTGTCATCCCGCGACTGCGCTACACGCCGTATTACCGCGTGAACAACGTTCCGCGCGTGCCTTCCGCTGACGTGCGCGATGCGGTGAACGACCGAACCACCGAGAAGGATCACGTGAAGCTGCGTGACATGATTGTCGCGTACGTCCGAAATACCGGGAACAAAGTGATGGCGTGCGGAGAGATGACATATCAGGTGGAAATGGCCAAGGAGGTCCTGGTGGATCCTTTGCCGCCCGAAATTCGCAAGAATGTCGTTTGGCGAGATACCTATTGGCTGCCCGATGAGGCCGCTTCCATTTACTCTAAAGCGCAGGCCGTGATCAGCGTTGAGTGTCACTCGCCATTGATCGCGTTGCACAACGGAACGCCGGCGATGTACGTACGTCAACCTACCGATACGTGCAAGGGACAGATGTATCGGGACTTCGGCGCCGGGGAATGGCTGCTGGAGATCGATGAGATCAACGGCGATCAGCTATGGTCAAAGGTCCGAGCCATTCATCAGAACCCCGCCCGAGCAAAGCAACAGGTGGCGCGAATCATGAGCACGGTGGAAGCCAAGCAAAAGCAAATGGTGGACGCCGTTCGCGCCGCCTGCGCCTAAGACCGCCGATTTGCGGGTCGCGCAGCAGTCCTGAGGCTGCGTCGAATACTTCTCACCGAAACCGTGTCGCCTTTGAGGTCGCCTACGATGACCACGTGATCGCCGACGAATGGCAGAACCTTGGTCTTATCCTGAATCTTGAATGACTCTCGTTGTCCGTCCAGTACAAACACCGGGGCCCAACCGGCCCTTACGCATTTGACGGCACACTCTTTTGCCTCTTGCCCGGGACGCGCATTGTTCCAACCGCAGGGCTCGTCCGAGATGTAACCGGTCATCTGACCACCAAACGCAACACTCGCCATGGTGACGAGAACGACAACGCTACGTCCTACAAGAAACATCATGCCTCCACGCCTCTAGCGCGCTTGCGGTACCCTCAACTGCGGCTGTATGCGGCGTAGGATTTCTATCGCCGGTAGGCCGCAACACTATGTGCACCGCGGCGTGGATTGTTGCTGCACTACCTGTCACCATCGCTAACGAGTGAGGCGTTCGATCGAAACTGTTATAGCTCATGCAACTCGTCCTCAGCGGGTCGTGGCACCGTTTCTGCGTTGCGGGTCTGCGCATGCAGCTCAATCCAGCCTAATACAAACAGCTGCTTTGTTCATGCTGCCTATAATGGGCTCCATGCTACCAGAGCCGTTGCGCGCGCGTAAGCTCACATCGACTGCGATTGCGATGGTCGCGCTCGGCATAGCTCCTCCCCCGAGTGCCTTGTACGCGCAGCCTCAGTTCCACACCCGTATCGAGGAAAGAATCAGATCGTTCTCCGGAACCGTGTCGTTGCATGCGAAGAACCTTGATTCAGGCAAGGAGTTCAGTGTGCAGCCGGATCGCCGCGTGCGTACGGCCAGCACCATCAAGCTGCCGATCATGGCGGCAACGTTTTCTGCCGTGCAGCAAGGAAAGGCGCAATGGAACGACACGCTTGAAATGCGCGCGAACGACAAGGTCGGCGGAACCGGCGTCATCCGCGAGCTGACCGACGGCACGAAGTTGACCCTTCGAGACCTGATGCACATCATGATCGTGGTGAGCGACAACACGGCCACGAATCTCATCATCGGCAGGATCACGGCCGACCTCATTAACGCCGAGTTGGATAAGCTCGGGCTCAAACAAACTCGAACGCTGCGAAAGATCATTGGCCCGCGCGGCGCCGAAGGTCATAGCCGCGAAGGAAAGCTTCCCGAATTACAAAAGTTCGGACTCGGCGTCAGCACACCCCGCGAGATGGTAGCGCTGATTGAGAAGCTGGAAGGCGGAGCAGTGGTGTCCGCGGACGCGTCCCGTGAAATGCTCGCGATCCTGGAGCGACAGCAATTCAAGGACGGGATCGGCCGTCGACGCGCGGCCGAGACGGCGAGCAAGTCGGGTTCGCTCGATGTCCTCCGAAGCGACGTGGGTCTGGTACGAAGCAAAGGAGGCCGAATTGCCATCGCAATCACGGTGGACGACATGCCGCGAGTCGATTACTCTCCTGACAACGTCGGCAATCTCCTGATCGCCGATCTTGCGGACATGATCGTAGAAGGCCTTTCCGTGCCGGTAGCGGAAATCACGAGCGAGCAGAAGCCCGAACGGATTGTGGAGCTGAGCGCCACCATTGACCACGTGCAGGGAATCGAAGTTGACGGAGAACGTCTGTGGCTATCGTGGGTCGATCGCAAAGCTCGAACCGGCCACCTCTCGCTATTTGATCTTGGGAGCGGCAAGCTGATCCGCACGGCCGAGGTACAGGAGGGAGAGCGCTATCATCCCGGTGGGATTGCGGCCGATGCCACGTCCATCTGGGTTCCGGTAGCCGAGTACAAGCCCGAGAGTTCGGCCTCCATCCAGCGCCGGAACCGGGAGACTCTCGCGCTGGAGAGCCAGTTCGAAGTGCAAGACCATATCGGATGCGTGGCCATCGTGGGCGATGTGCTGTATGGCGGCAATTGGGACTCCAGGACGATGTATCAATGGACTAAAGACGGCCGGCAGTTGGGGGTGAAGCCGAACACGGCCCGCACTTCCTATCAGGACATGAAAGCCACCTCGACGTCACTGATCGGTTCGGGTTTGCGTGGCGCGGTCCCCGGCTCCGTCGATTGGCTCGATCCAACCACCAACACATTGCAGAAACGTTTGGTAGTGGGAAAGACAAGCCGGGGTGTCGTTCTAACGCATGAGGGCATGGCGATCGCAAATGGCCGAATCTATTTTGTGCCCGAGGATGGCCCGTCGCGCGTGTTCGTTTATTCCCTGCCCTGGTGAGTGGTCAAGTCCGTTTCGTAAGCTCGCTACCTCCCCAGCCTTCCACCCTTCTCTATGGAGTCGCCCGCGGACCAGGAGGAGCCTTCTTTATTCGCGCTCCTACTCCTCCGGAAGCAGCGGCCTTAAGAATCCGGCGGAACTTCGGACACTCCATGTGAGTAGGCGCTTTGCACGCTGCAGCATGACGCAGACCGTCGCGCATAGCGGATAATTTCCGGATCGTCCTATCGAGTTCATCCGCCTTGACGGTCAGCTTCTGACGATCGATATGCGGCCGACCATCCGGCGCGAACATCTGCGCAATCTCATCGAGCGAAAACCCCGCCGCGCGTCCGATTCCGATCAGTGCAAGCCGCTCGAGTACAGCAGCGCTGAACTGCCGGCGTAGGCCGTGCCTTCCGCTTGACGCAATCAGCCCCTTCTCCTCGTAGTAACGAAGCGTCGAAGGCGGTATCCCCGAGCGCTCCGAAACTTCGGCGATGTCCATCAATCTCCTCTTGACCTCAAGTCGGCTTGAACTTGCATAATACGATTTCGGCTGCACGGCCGGCAACATAAGGAGAAACATTCATGAACAGTACGCAAGCCAACGACAATCAGCAAGCCGCGATCTGGAATGGTCGTGCAGGTCACGCGTGGGTGGAGATGCAGGCTCTGCTCGACGACGTCTTCAGACCCTTCGAGCACCTCTTGGTTGCCGCCGCACGAGAACGCGGGGCCACCTGCGTGCTTGACATCGGCTGCGGCACGGGAGGCACGACATTAGCTCTCACCCGAGCGCTTTCTGCGGGAGCACTCTGCACCGGCGTTGACATCTCTGAGCCGATGATCGCCGCGGCCCGCGCGCGCGCCGGAACGGAGGGCCTCTCGACGATCTTCCAACGCGCCGATGCTCAGGAGTATCCGTTCGAGCCCGCAACCTTCGACATGATCGTCTCCCGCTTCGGCGTGATGTTCTTCGCCGATCCGGTGCGAGCCTTCACCAACCTGCGGCGTGCGACGTGTCATGCGGGTGAACTCCGAATGGTCGCCTTTCGCAGCGCGTCAGAGAATCCATTCATGACGACGGCTGAACGCGCAGCGGCCCCGCTGCTGCCGAACCTCCCCGCCCGTCGACCCGATGGCCCAGGTCAGTTTGCATTCGCCGATAAGAGACTGGTTGAATCTATCCTGCGGGAAAGCGGTTGGTCGAGCATCGACATCCAACCCATCGACGTAGCCTGCGCGTTCCCCGCAACGGATCTGGATCGCTATGTGGCGCGCCTGGGACCGGTCGGCCTTGCCTTACAGGAAGCGAACGCCGATACGCGCGCCGAGGTTATCGAGAAGGTCAGGGCAGCCTTCGCTCCCTACTTACACGGAGCCGAAGTCCGCTTCAACGCAGGCTGCTGGATGATCAGCGCGAGGGCGGAATAACGCAGCCCGACCGTGCGTCCTTACTTGCGGAGGATGCCCTTTGCAGCGGCGATCCCGCTTCTCAGGGCGCCTTCCATGAAGCCTTGCC
>DASQDN010000314.1:0-3891 GCA_035634155.1 Bryobacteraceae bacterium
CCGGGGTTCATCCGAGGAACGGCACCGGTTCACCGAGCTCAAAACGGGGCAGTCCCAGCTCCTCCTCCGCCACCGAAGGCGGCTCCCTCTCGGGACAAGACTGTTGCGTTGGAGGCGACGGCAATGACCGACGAATCCAGACGCGAGTTGAAAGTGGATCCGACGTTATTGAAGCGGTCGGGCAAAGTGCTGGTTCAGGTCTGGCTGGTGGACGCATCGGATGCAGCGCTAGCCAAACTGAAGGCGCTTGGGTTCGAAATGACGACAAAGCCCGGCGCGACCAAGATGCTGATCGGCCGCATTGATGTATCGAAGCTGAAGACCTTGAGCGAGCTTTCGGTGGTTAAGTACATCGCTCCGGCTCCGGTGTCTAAGTAAGCAGGAACCTTTTCTTCCCTTGCCCCTCCGCCTGCCGTTGTGCTTGCGGAGGGGCTCTTTTGTTTTCCTGTACGCTGGAATGGCTATGAACCGGCGTTCGTTCCTTTCCTCGGCAGCCGCCTCGGCCGTTCTCGGCTTTGCGCGCACGACCAAACCCAACATTGTGTTTATTCTGGCCGACGATCTCGGCTACGGCGACCTTGGCTGTTACGGCCAAAAGCGAGTGGCCACTCCGAACATCGACGCGCTTGCGGCGAGCGGAATGCGATTCACGCAGTTTTATTGTGGCAGCACCGTTTGTGCGCCGTCGCGCTGCGCGTTGATGACGGGCAAGCATCTGGGGCATGCGCGGATTCGAGGCAACGCGCGCGTAGATCTCCTGCCGGAGGACTTGACAGTGCCGGAGGTGATGAAGAAGGCGGGTTATCGTACCGCCTTGATCGGCAAGTGGGGACTAGGAACGGCAGGCAAATCAGGAGTGCCGAACAAAAAAGGCTTCGACGAGTTCTACGGCTTTCTTGACCAGAAGCATGCGCATACGCAGTATCCGACGCAGCTTTGGGAGAACGAAGAAGAACTTTTCCTGGATGGAAACTTCGGACCCAATCGCAAAGATTACGTGCAGGAGGTGTTCACTGCACGCGCGCTCGGGTTCCTGGAAAGGACTAAGACGGGTCCGTTCTTCCTTTATCTCTCGTACACAACTCCGCATGCCAACAATGAGCTGACACGACAATCAGGCAATGGGATGGAGATACCCGGCGATCATCCCTACACCAACAAACCATGGCCGCAGCCCGACCGGAATTTCGCTGGGGTGATGGCGAAGCTGGATGGCGACGTGGGCCGTGTGATGGCGAAGGTTAA
The DNA here is from genome assembly GCA_035634155.1 of Bryobacteraceae bacterium. Taxonomy (GTDB): domain Bacteria; phylum Acidobacteriota; class Terriglobia; order Bryobacterales; family Bryobacteraceae; genus DASQDN01. Next base: position 1,246 of record DASQDN010000314.1, read on the forward strand.
AGAACTCGGGATTGAGCAGGATACGTTGGTGCTGTTTGCGAGCGACAACGGCCCGCACAAGGAAGGCGGCAACGATCCGGAGTTCTTCGACAGCAACGGGCCGCTCCGCGGCATCAAGCGCGACTTATATGAGGGAGGCATCCGCACCCCGTTCCTTGCGAGCTGGCCTGGCGTGATTCGCGGCGGGCAAGTAAGCGACGCAGTGTGCGCGTTCTGGGATATTCTGCCAACGTTGGCGGAACTCGGCGGCGCGCCAGCAACCGGGGGGCTGGATGGAATCTCGATTGTGCCGGCGCTGCATGGACGTCCGCTGCCGGCGCGCGAGTACTTGTACTGGGAGTTTCACGAGGGCGGCTTTACGCAAGCCGCGCGCATTGGGAACTGGAAAGGGGTGCGTAGAAAAAACCGTGAAGCGCCGATAGAGATCTATGATCTGTCGAAAGACCCAGGAGAGCAGAACGATGTAGCGACGGCGCAACCGGCGCTGGTTAAGCGTGTTGCGGAGATCTTTCAGAGCGCGCGCACTGATTCGCCGACATTTCCTGTTGTGGAGAAGCACTAGTACTTTAGTTTGTCCTCACGGTAGCAACAAACTTGCAACGGTTCCGAGTGGCAAGCATCCATCAAGCAGGGGTGTTATTCTGGCACTCATACACGGCTGTGGGTCAGCCCGGATGGAGGTATCTCGTGGACGATCGTTTGAAAGAACTGATGCAGGAACTCGGTATCGCGATCAACGAGTCTCTGTCCGATTCAGAAAAGATTGCGGCGTCAATCGGTGAGATCAAGCGGGCCGGTTACGATGTCTTCCTGATTCTGGAAGCCACCATCGGCTTCAATAAGCGCGACGAGAACGGCGAGCAGGAAGACGAGGATACGTCTTCGATCGAAGCTGAGTCCGAGATCCAGGAGTTTGGAAGCGGCCACAAGATCAAGTGGACCTCGCAGGATCACAAGTTTCTTCGTGCGCTGAAGATCGCCGTGGACGAAGAGAAGTAGAACTCATCCACTCAGTTCGTTATAAATATTCCAAGTTCGAGTGACCGCGGCGGCCCAGGAAAACTGGGCCGCTCGTGCTTTGCCGTGTCGGGCGAGTTCATGCGCGAGGGTTCGATTGGTTGCGAGTTGCGTAAGCGCGGCTGCAATCTCGTCAACGCTTATCGGGTTCACCAATAGGGCTGCATCGCCGCACACCTCAGGAAGCGCCGAGGTGTTCGATGCGATGACCGGCACCCCGTAAGCCATGGCTTCCAGGACGGGAATTCCGAAACCCTCGTCTAGCGAAGGGAATGCGAAAATGGCCGCGCGCGAGTAAAGCTTGTGGAGTTCAGACGCGGTGACGTAGCCTGTGACCTCGACGCGATCTCCGGCGTTGCGCAGGATTTCGTCGGCGCCGTACCCGGCGGAGCCGGCCAGAACGAGTCGCCAGGGATGCGGCATCGCGTGAAAGGCTTCGATGAGGCGCGACGTGTTCTTGCGTTTCTGAATGGCGCCGACGTGGAGCACGAGCGGCTCCCGCTTATCGAGCGCGAGCGGGGTGGTACTTGGGAGATGTACTCCATGATGGACAACGCGGAGACGAGCGGGCTCGATTCGCAACAAGCTGCAAACTTGATCGGCTGTGAACTGTGAGACTGCGATGATCAGGTCCGAACGTTCGGCCGCATCCCGGGCCAGTGCCGTAAAGCGCGTGCGGAACTCGGATGTGGAGTATTCGCTGGTGAGCACGAAAAGGTCGTGGAAGGTGGTAACTGTGCGTCGTGCGCGCCACCGCGGAAGCCGTTGGTTCATACCGTGGAAGACGGACGCGGAGTTGAGAGGCCATCCATCGAGCAGCAGGCGGCGCGCGCAGTTATATGGCACGACGTCGCGAAGAGATTTGAATAAACGGTGAGGGCGGTACGTCCAAAGAAAGCGTTCGTGTGGATGAGTGACAGCGAGACCGTGAAGGATTTCACGGCAGTATACGCCGACTCCTGTTAACTGCGAACCGGCGCTATAGGTGGCGTCGAGCGCGATGGGCAAGCTTCATTGTAGGTCGGCATCGGCGTAGCCGTATTCCTTCAGCTTGCGATACAAGGTGGTGCGGCCGATGCCCAGAAGCGTTGCGGCCATAGTACGATCGCCTTTGGTGTAGCGGAGCGCGTCCATCACGGCGCGACGCTCGAGTTCGTCCAAGGGGATGATGGGCGAGTCCATGGGTCCGCGAGGGCTGGGGGCGCGTGTTCCCACGGCATTCACCATGGAGACGAGACCCGACTGATGCTGGGCGAGGTGATTGAGAACGGCGGTCGGCAGATCACACACTTGTAGGACCGGGCCTGAGTTGACTGCGACCATGTGCTGGATACAGTGCTCCAATTGGCGGACGTTCCCGGGCCACTGATACCCCATCATCGCGGCGAGCACTTCGTCGGCTACTTCGTGCCCGCGGCCGTACTTGCGAAGGAAGTGTTGGACCAGGTCGGGGATATCTTCCGTGCGCGTACGCAGAGGCGGCAGGCGCAGTGTGATGACGTTCAGTCGGAAGTACAGGTCGCGGCGGAAGGTTCCTTTTTCCACTTCGGCGGCCAAGTCGCGGTTGGTTGCGGAGATGACGCGAAAGTCAGACCGGCGGATGTGGTTTGAGCCGACGGGACGAAACTC
>DASQDN010000315.1:0-12286 GCA_035634155.1 Bryobacteraceae bacterium
CCTCGCGCGCGAGAACGGCGGCCCAAGATTTGCCCTCGACTGCATCCGCCGCGTCAATCAGTTCCACGGTGCGGAGAGTTAGCTCCGTTCCAGCGGCGACGCTTACAGGCGGGGCCACCGGAGCCGGGGCGGCGCGGTTGCGTGACTGCTTGCCGCCACAGCCGGAAGCCGCGATCATCGCCGTGAAACACACGAGCACTCGGACCATCTCAAGCGCACTGCTGCACGATTGTTGCCACACCCGCAAGGGCAAGGGAAAATCAAATACAGATGAAGATCCTGATGGCTGCGTCGGAAGCGACGCCTTTCGCAAAGACCGGTGGACTGGCGGATGTGCTTGGCGCGCTCCCTGTCTCGCTGCAGGCGCGCGGTGAGGAGGTTGCGGTGGCGCTACCGATGTACCGCAGCGCTTCGCCTCACCTGAAAGACTCCGAGCGCGTTTACGACGGATTGGCGGTAACGCTCGGCAACACGACGTGGGTGTGCTCGATTCGGCGGCTGATACACCGCGGTTTGCCGTTCTTCTTCGTGGACTGCCCGGCGTTATACGACCGCGATAGACTCTACGGAGAAGCGGGTGTCGATTACTCGGACAATCACATCCGCTTCGGCGTGTTTGCCCATGCCGTACTCGCCATCATGCGTGGGATCTTCCGGCCGGATGTGATTCATTGCCACGACTGGCAAGCCTCGTTGATTGCCGCGCTGATCGCTACTAAATTTCGTCTGGACCCGACGTTCTACGGAATCAAGCGACTTTTGACGATTCACAATCTGGGCTATCAAGGATTATTCCCGAAAACGGCAGTGCGCGAACTCGGCCTGTCGCAGAGCGTGATGCATCCCTCATCCATGGAGTTCTTCGGCCAGCTAAATCTGCTGAAGGGCGGAATCGTGTACAGCCATGCGATCAATACCGTCAGCCAGGGCTATGCGCGAGAGATCCAGACCGAGGAGTACGGATTCGGACTTGATGGTTTGCTTCGCTCCCGAGCCCGGGATTTGAGCGGAATTGTGAACGGCGTCGATTACGAGGAGTGGAGTCCCGAAAAGGACCGCTACATAGCGACGGCCTACAACACGGACGATGTCTCGGCCAAGCAGATCTGTAAACGCGATTTACTCGAGACGTTTGGCCTGCCCGCTACTCATCTGAAGCGGCCGGTGATCGGGATCGTCTCGCGTTTCGCGACCCAAAAGGGATTTGACCTGATCGAAGAGATCGCGGATCAGTTAGCCCGCGAGGACATATCCCTCACTGTAATTGGAACGGGAGAGCCGCGCTATGAGGAGATGTTCCGCCGGCTTGCTGAAACTTATCCGGACAAGATCGCCGTTCGCGTGACCTACAGCGATGAGCTGTCTCACAAGATCGAAGCAGGCTCGGACATGTTCCTGATGCCAAGCCGGTACGAGCCGTGCGGCCTGAACCAGATCTACAGCTTGCGGTACGGCACCCTGCCGATTGTTCGGGCTACCGGGGGCTTGGATGATACCATCAATGAAAGGAACGGGTTCAAGTTCCGGGAATACTCGGGACCGGCGCTGCTGGCGGCCATTCGGAGCGCACTGCAGGCTTTCAAGAACCCGGAGCGGTGGCAGGAGCTGGTTCGCAACGCTATGCAATGCGACTTTTCCTGGAACGCGTCGGCGGCCGAATACAGCGCGCTGTACCGCCGCATGGCCGGGTGAATCCATCTACCCGGTTTCATCATCCATACACTACGGAGGCACTGAGAATGGCGGGAGCCAATACCCTCGAATTCAACGATGCAACTTTTGACACGGATGTTCTAAACTCGGACGTCCCGGTTCTGGTCGACTTTTGGGCGGAGTGGTGCGGGCCTTGCCGGCAGATGACGCCAACCATCGACGCGCTGGCCGCGGATTATGACGGCCGTGCGAAGATTGGCAAGCTCAACGTGGATCACAACAATGGAACGGCCGCGCGGTATAACATTCGTGGAATTCCCACGATCCTGCTCTTCAAGGGCGGTCGTGTAGTGGAACAGAAAGTTGGCGCGCTCCCGAAGTCGGAGCTCACCAAGATGCTGGACGCGCACCTCGGCGCGTAAGCAGCGATTCCATCGGAAGCAAAGGCCCGCCACACACCGTTGTGCGGCGGGCCTTCCTTATTTATGACCCGCATTCTTGCGATTCACGCCCATCCCGATGACGTGGAAATCCTGGCCGGAGGAACGCTCTGTCAGCTTGCCGCACAGAGGCACTCGCTCACAGTCGTCACCATGACGGCCGGTGATTGCGGCACAGCGGAGTACGACGTGGAAACCATCTCGGCCATGCGTAAGAAGGAAGCTCAGGCGGCGTGCGAACTTCTGGGAGCCGAGTACGTATGTGCGGAGTTTCGTGACCTGGCGATCTTCAACGACGACTCCTCACGGCGTCGTGTGACAGAGCTAATTCGCGCCGCAGAGCCGGACCTGGTGATTACCGCTTCGCCGGTGGACTACCACTGCGATCATGAGGCGACAAGCGCCCTGGTCCGCGACGCATGCTTTGCGGCGCCCGCTCCAAACTATGCTTCGGGGACCGCGCCTGTGTTGCGCGCCATCCCGCATTTGTACTTCATGGATCCGGACGAAGGCCTCGATCGCGACGGCAATGTCGTGCTCCCGGAATTTCTAGTCGATGTTTCCGAGCACATGGATCGCAAGAAGCAGATGCTGGCGTGCCATGAATCGCAGCGCGCGTGGCTGCGAAAGCATCACGGCATGGACAATTACATCGAGACGATGGAAGGATGGACGGCCTCACGCGGCACGCTCGGTGGGGCTGCGTACGGCGAAGGGTTCCGGCAGTACCGATGTCATCCGTACCCACAAGCGCCCCTGCTGCAGGAGTTGCTGGGCGCTGTCGTTAGAAGAAGAATCGCAATCTGATGGAGGCAGTACGCGGCTGTACCAGGCGCGTGCCGACAAAGATGGATTGGAAGTTGTATAACGCGGTCACATTGCTGACGTTCGACACCTGGAACACCGCCTCCCAAGCGCGCCTGTCGTTGCGATGATGCTCATAGCCGGCAGCTAGATCGACAATCGTCCTCGGCCGCACGCGGGGCGGATCTGACGCAAGATTTACGTGCGGCAGCAGGTCGGCATAATCGGGATCGTTCGCTACCTCCACGGGATCGGATGGATTGGATACAAGGCCGCTGTCGTAGCGAACCGCTCCACTCACCCAAAAATTCCGCCGAACGCTGTATTGCAGGTTCGTCTGCATGCCCAAAGCCTGATCGTGATCGATCACGAACGGTCCCGACGACAGCGCGTTGAGCGCGGCGCTGCCAATAAATAGTCCGCCGGTGAATGGCGGCGTCACGATCGTGTGATAGTGCGTGAAACTCACGGATCCGGAGAACTTGCCGACCGGAACAAACGTGAAGCGCCCCTCCGCTCCATTCGTGCGCGATTGCGCGAGCGAGGTGGGAAAGATGATGCCGGTGTTCAGGAAGTTGTCATTGTCCTGCAGATCGTGCGACTGCTTGTGATAGAAAGCTCCGCTGAAACTCACATAGCGCCCAAGCGACTGCTGGACCCCGACCTCATAAACGTTCTGCCGTTCCGGACGGATCGCGACAAAAGATCGTCCCAGCGTTTGCCGCACGGAAGCCGGAACCAGCGTTCCCGACTCTTCGGCGCTGGACAACAGCAGGTTTTCATTCGGCGGAGTCTGGTAAGTGCGGTTATACGAGGCCCGAAGCACGGTGCCGGTCTCGCGAAGGTGATACGCAAGGCCGACGCGCGGCTGCAGTTGATTACCTTTGGCGAGGAAGCGATAAGCATCAAAACGTAAGCCGAGTGTGAGCACCAGACGGCCGAGTCGTACCGTGTCCTGCGCAAAGGCGCTGTAAAGATTGCCTGCGCTCGCCTTGTTAAAGCGAAACAGCGATCCACCGCGGGTCAGGTCATGCGCGACCAGCGTTGGAATGAACTCGTCACTCCCTGGGGCATTGAAGTCGGCGCGAGTGATCCCGAACGTGAAAGCTTCTCGTATCGGGAAGTGTTGATGGTCCAGTCCAGTACGCCACGTGTGACGGCCGGCCTCGTGATTCCATCGCACGGCTGACATGATGGTGGAAGCGGTTCGGTCTTGCGACGCCGTCACCGGAGTGTCGCCGGGGCTAGCGTCCAGGCGGGCGTTGGCTGTGCGATACGAAAACATCGCGTCTACAGTGGTTCGCGCACCGACAGTATGCAGCCAGCCGGCGCCAAGCGAAACGTCCTGCAGGGTTTGACGTTGAGCTTGGCCATTCGCGTGTTGCGAACGCAAGTTCGCAAGCTGGAAGGCTGATCGCCCGGCCATCAGGTTCAGACGCAGCAGATCGCGTGCGGAGGCCTGGTAATCGATGCGTGCAAAGGACCGCTCGGAATTCCCTCCATTATGAAGGTTGTCAATCGACACTTGATCCAGGTACCGATTGCTCTTGAGTGCGTTGAAGGACGCGAAGTAACCCCACTTGTCGCCGCCTCCCGCGAACTGCGTCACAGTCCCGGCGGTGTCGAATTGGGCGGCGGTCACCTGCGTACTCCCGGAGAAGCGCCGCCCAGCTCCCATGCCCGATCGCGTAGTAATCGCGGCGACGCCCGAAACCTTGCTCCCATACTCGGCGGGAATGTTCCCCGTGAATAACTCGATGGTCTGCACGATGGACGGATCGACGGCGTTGGCGAAGGCTCCCGTCAACTGATCGCTAACGGGCATCCCATCAATGACGTAAGTCATCTGATTGTGCGCGCCGCGAGGATGGATGGCGCCATTCGCGTTGGCTGCGAAGCCGGGAAAGGTCAGGAGCACGGATTCGAGTCCCCGGCTGGTGGGAGCCACCGGAAGCTGATTCATGGCCGCGGCGTTCAAGGTGGTGCGGGTGCCTGTGCCTTCCGGGTCCACGAGCGGAGCCTGGTCTGAAGCGCTCACCTCAATCTGCATCAACTGCGTTGCCACCGCGAGCTGGATGGTGAGCTGTTGGGGGATGTTGGTACGGAGCGACATCGTCTGTGTGGACCGGCTGAATCCGTCCTTAGTCGCGGATATGACGTACGACTGGAAGGGGATGTTGGTCATCTGGTATTCGCCCGAGTCCGAAGTGAACGCTTGGCTTGAGAAGCCGGTTAAGGCATTCTGGACCGAAACGATCGCTTCGCTAATAGGTGAACCTTGAGCATCGACGACCAGCCCTCGGACAGTAGCACTCGACTGCGCGAACGCCGAAGAAAGGGACACACAGAGCAGGGCGGCCCCGAGTCGGTTCATCAGACTATTCTAAACCGACTTAACTGCAGTTAACAAGAGCCGATTAAGCTCAGCTCACGGTTTCCTTTTGTACAGCACCGCGATTAACCCCGCCAGGATGGGAACGGCGTAGCCCGGCTCCGGAACCGAAGACACCAACTCGTCAGCCGACGGCGGCGCCTCCAGAACAGGATCGAGGCGGAAAGCGGCGCTCACTCCGTTGTAATAGCCGGTGCCGACGATCTGACCTTGTGAATTGATGCCATACGCCGCAGTGAACGACCATCCCGGCGCCTCCACCATCGAGTTGAGGTCGAACAACATCCCCTCGGTCCAGACGAAGGCGCGCTGCCGTCCCAGTGAGTCGAAAGTGTAGCCGACCACGGATCCGCTGTCGTTGAGGCCGTATGCGAAACTACCGGAGTTGCCGAATGAACCCAGATCGAGCACCGAGCCCTCGGAGTCCCACAATGCGGCTTGGTACTGACCATTCGCATTCAGGGCAGCTCCCGCCACCATCCCTGACGAATTGATCGCAAAGGCGCGCGTGTCGATGCTCCCGCCAGGGCCCGTCAACTGCTGCATCTTGCCCGAACTCTCATCCCATCGGAACCCGCTCATATTCCCGCCCGCTGTCTCGGCAACACCGACAACTTGACCGGAATTGTTCACCGAGTATCCAGCGCTCCAGGTACCCCCAAGCGTTCCGACATCTACGAGGTGGCCGTTGAACGCAAGAAACGCGTGCAGTTCTCCGTCGCTGCGTACCGACGCTCCAGTGACATGTCCGGCGTCGCTAATGCCTAAACCGTAACTAGAATTTCCGCCGAGCGTAGGCACAGTTTCGGGCGAACCGCCGCGCCAAACCGTCGCATAACCGCCGCGTGTCCCGATAACTTCGCCCGCCGAGTTGATGCCGCGCGCGTCCGAATCGCTCCCGAAGCTCTGCGCAAAGCTTTCATACGCAAAACCTTGCGAGGAGCCTTGGGCATCTATCGCTCGCCCGGCCACCACGCCTGCACTGTTGATACCGAAAGCTTCACTTAAATTTCCACCGACTCCTCCTATATTTACAACCGTATACGTCGGAGCCGCGGCTAAGGGAAATAAGGCGAAAAGAAATGTGCAAAGCTTCAAAGCGCACTCATTATGCCATCACTTTCAAATTTTGCAAATATCTCTAAGTTTGCGAAGTAGTACAGCTCGCGTTGTAAAGTTGGTACCAATGTCTGAAGTTAGGCGCCGGGTGGCGGGCATCGCCCTGCTGATCGGGCTGTATCTGCTGATCGTCTACCTTGTACCCAAGCCGGAGGCGGTCAGTCCTGCCGGATGGCGCATATTCGGATTGTTTGTCGCGTCCGTGGCGGGTTTGGTGCTGGAGCCGGTCCCTGGCGGAGCAGTGGTCCTGATCGCCGTGACGCTTACGCCGATTCTCGGCGGCCTCACTCTCGCACAGGCATTATCCGGATACGCCGACAGTACCGTGTGGCTGGTAATGGCGGCGTTTTTCATCTCGCGAGCGTTGATTAATACAGGACTCGCCCGACGTATAGCGCTGCTTTTCGTTCGGCGATTCGGCACCAGTTCGCTTGGAGTTTGCTATGCGCTCTCGATGTCAGAAATGGTGCTCGCTACCATTATTCCTTCTTCTGGCGCACGCGCCGGAGGAGTGGTGCTTCCCATCGTGCGCTCCATCGCCGAGTTGTACGGCTCGCGGCCCGGGACGACGGCTCGCCTGCTCGGAGCCTTCCTGATCATCACCGTGTACGAGTGCGTTGCGATCTCCTGCGCAATGTTCTTCACCGGACAGGCGAGCAACCCCCTTGTGGCCAAGATGGCTGCGCCCACGGGCTTTCGAGTTACATGGGCGAGTTGGTTCATGGCCGGAATCATACCCGGACTCTGTTCGATTGCGCTGACGCCGTTGTTGGTTCTGAAGTTGTATCCGCCAGAAATCCGGCGCACTCCCGAAGCCGCTGAGTTCGCTTCAAAAGAACTCGCGACCATGGGCCCGCTCAGCTCCAAAGAGTGGATTCTCGCGGTCGTCTTCGCAGGCGTTTGCGGCATGTGGATCACTTCCGACTGGCATGGCGTCGACATCACTCTGACCGCGCTGCTTGGAAGCGTCTCGCTGCTGCTGGCCAACGTGCTCAGTTGGGAAGACGTGAAAAGTGAGCGCGCCGGGTGGGACATCTTTGTCTGGTATGGCGGGTTGCTGATGCTGGGCAAAGCTCTGAATGACACGAAGGTGCCGGCTGAATTCGCCAACGGCATCGCAGGCGCGTTCGGCTCACTCGGGTGGCCTCTGCTTTTCGCGGTGGCGCTTGCCATTTACTTCTACTCGCATTACGCATTCGCCAGCATTACGGCGCACGTGCTTGCCATGTACCCGCCCTTTCTTGCGATTCTTCTTGCCAAGCAGGCTCCGGTTGGCCTGATCGTCTTCGCGTTTGCGTGCTTCGCAAACCTATCCGCGGGCCTGACAAACTACGGCACAACGCCTGCTCCCATGTTCTTCGCCCATGAATATGTACCGCTGCGCGACTGGTGGCGCATAGGATTTGTAGTATCCCTCCTGAACATCGCAATCTGGTCCACGATCGGATTCGGCTGGTGGAAACTTCTCGGGATCTGGTAAAGTGGCCGCCATGCGTTTCCTTCTGACGCTTTGCCTCGCGACATTCCACCTGTCCGCGCAGACCAAGACCACTTGGAACGATGTGCCGGCATATACGCTCGCAAACGGCCTGATCGAGGTCACTGTACTGACCACTGGTGGAACGATCGCCGGCATCACACTCGCAAGTGATCAGCAGAAGACCAACCCGTTGTGGGACCCGGTTCGCTTTGCCCGCGAGACAGGCAATGCGTTCCGCGGCTCGAAGAGCGACGTGGGTCACTTCCTATGTCTCGACGGGTTCGGCTCGCCGTCGTCCCAAGAGCGCGCCGCCGGGCTGTCCTTCCACGGAGAAGCGCGTCGCCAAAGCTTTGTCACGAAAGCCGCGGCATCGGAGAACGGCAGGCAGGTGCTGACGCTGGAGGCCGACCTGCCGCTAGCCCAGGAGCGCCTGACTCGCACCCTTGAAATTCGCGAGGGCGAGAACGTGCTCTACGTCCGCTCGGAATTGCAGAGTCATACCGCGTTCGATCGGCCAATGTCCTGGGCCGAGCATGCGACCATCGGCTCGCCTTTTCTGGAGGCGGGAGTCACAGTTGTGGATGCGCCGGTTGTTAAGGCACAGACACGCCCCTACGTCGAGCCGCAAGCGCGACGGCTCGCGGCAGCACGAGATTTCGACTGGCCCATGGCGCCGCTTCGCGAAGGAGGAACCGTTGATATCCGCTCGGCGCCAGTGAAGCTGGGATCCGTAGATCACACCGCTCAACTCGTCGACCAAGGGCGGAACTACACTTGGGTCACCGCTATAAATCCCAATAAGCGCCTCATCGTGGGATGGATCTGGAGACCTGCAGACTTTCCTTGGTTACAGAATTGGGAAAGCTATCCGACCAGCGGCAAGCTGGCGCGCGGGCTTGAGTTCTCCACACAGCCCTTCGACATTCCACGCCGCGAGACCGTAGACATGCGGCAGATGTTCGGAACTCCCACGTACCAGTGGCTACCCGCTAAGAGCACCATTACTAAAACATTTGCGTTCTTTTATGCCACAACGCCGGAAGGGATGACCAAGGTCGCCAACATCACCGTACAGAAGGGCTTAATCCTTGTAGAGGACGGGTCCGGCCGGCGAATCGACTTACGTGCCACCGGATCGTTCTAGTCAGGAGCGCCTGATAGAATCGACCGAGAGGACGCTATGAATCTGACTCGATTGGCTACTTGGATCACTGTATTCGCCTTGTCGGCGGCGACAGCTCTTGCTGGTGAAAAGACCGTACTGCATTGCTTCGCCTTCACTCCAGTGGAGACGGCAACGCAGGCCGAATGGGATGCCTTCTACAAGGCCAGCGACGCTTTGCCGGGAAAGATCCCCGGCTTGAAGCGAGTTTGGTACGGCAAGCTGAATCGCCCGCTGCCGCAGAACGCGCTGCAGTTCCCCGACGCAGAAGCGGGGAAGAAGATGCGTGCCGAGAAGAAAGGTACGGCTAACTTCACCATCACGGAACGAAAGAACGGAGCTTGCATGGAGTTCGACAGCTTGAGCGCTTATCAGGCTTACGGCGCGCATGCTGCGCACAAGGACTGGGAAGCCGCGTACTCGAAGGTCCGTGTCGCCGGCACGACCACGTATCAAATCGTGCCTGAGTAGCTCGTTTTCAAGAGTTGGAGGTGACGCAAAGTCACCTCCACGTTTCCCACGATTTAGCGCTCGCCAGACACTCATTCACCGCCTGGATATTCTTCTTCCCTTCCGACCCGAGCCATCGCTGTAGAGCTTCTCTGCCGTCCCGAGCATAAACGGGAACGCCGTCCTGCCACGTCGCCCGCCCGCACAGTACACCCGAGAATCGCGCTTCTGCTTCTGCGGCGAGCCGTAACTGCTCACGAAACTGCGGGGCACTGACGCCTGCGCTCAGATAGATATACGGGCATCGCGCCGCGTCATCCACGCGCTTGTACCACGCGAGCGCCTCGCTTCGGCCGTACGCCGCTTTTCCGGCAAACACGTCGGACCCCTCCATGAAAGCGGAGTTGATGGGAAACTCCACTTTCAAAACATCTACCCGATATACGGGTTTGGCGAACTCTGCCATCGTGCGCAGCACAATCTCAGGTTTGCGCTGGGCAAACTCGAAACCCTTCACGTCACCCCCGTGCACATCGTAAGCGACAGGTTCGAGGAAGAACGGTATTCGGAGAGCCTCGCATTCCGCGCCGATCCGTTCGATCATGGCAAGCTTTTGATCGTTCCAGGATGCATCATCGAAGGGTGTGTAAGAAAGCAGGATCTTGATCCCATCAGAGCCCATCTCACTCAGTCGCCGCACCGATAGCTCGGGCATAAGGGCGAGCATGCGGTGAGGACGCGGGTTCTCGTAGCCGTCCATTTCGTATGTGGTTAGCAGGCCGCACTCCTGGGCTCGTTTGGCGAATGCGCCATAGCCGAACTCGGAATCGATGAGCACGGCGCTGGCGTAGGGGGACAGTGCTTCCACGACGACAGACTTGAACTCGAGCAGTTGCGCGTCCGAAATAGAGTCGGTCACCACGCCGGCCGCCGCCGCAATCATCATGCGGAGGCTCTTGCGCTGATCGATCGCCATGGCCGCGATGATCCCATCGCCGGTGGCAAGCTTCCGCAGTCGCACGGCCTTCGCTTCTGAAATGTTCATTGCTTTACTGCCATGGTAGCGTTGAGCCCTGCAGTTCGCACAGAACCGAACGGCGCCAGCGTACGTTAAGAATCGAACGGGGTCTAAGTAGAGGTGAATGAGGCGCTGGCGGAATGCTTCCACCCAGCGCCTCCGGTCTAACGATGTGCCGGTTCCGGCTCCACAACAACTGGCGGAACGGCCTTGGAATGCCGCCGCTTGTCGCGCCAGGACTTCATCTTGTTCTGCATTTGCTCCATGTAGATGTAAACGACAGGAGTCAGATACAACGTCACCAACTGCGACACGATCAAGCCGCCCACTACCGCCAGACCCAGCGGTCGGCGAGCGTCCGCGCCCGCGCCCATACCCAACGCGATCGGCAAGGTACCGAACATCGCCGCCAGAGTGGTCATCATGATCGGACGGAATCGAAGCAGCGCTCCCTGGAAGATCGCATCGGCTGGAGCTTTGGCTTCGTTTCGCTGCGCCTCCAGCGCGAAGTCGATCATCATGATCGCGTTCTTCTTCACAATGCCGATCAGAAGCAAGATACCGACAATCGCATAGATATTCAGATCCACGCCAAAGATCATCAGTGTCAGAAGCGCGCCTAACGCGGCCGACGGTAAGCCCGACAAAATCGTAATCGGGTGGATGTAGCTTTCGTACAGCACACCCAGCACGAGATAGATCACCAGAATCGCGACACCCAGCAGAATCCAGGTGTTCTTCATCGATTCCTGGAACGCCTGCGCCGTGCCGACGAAGGTAGTCGTGATCGTGGCCGGCAGCGCGATCTCTCGCATGGCTTCTTCGATCCGATCCACGGCCTGACCGAGCGAGACTCCAGGAGCCGTGTTAAACGACACCGTCACCGCAGGCAGTTGCCCATAATGCGCCACCGAAACCGGCGACACATCGGGGCGCAGACGAGCCACGGCATCGAGTGGGACCAGGGTCGGCGTCCCATCGGGCCGAGGCGGAAGGTTGCTGCGAACGTACAGCTTCGACAATGCAACCGGGTCGCGCTGATACTGCGGCAGCACTTCCAAAATGACGTAGTATTGATTGCTCGCGGTGAAGATCGTCGTCACTTGGCGTTGGCCATAAGCGTTATAAAGCGTATTCTCGATGTCCGCCGCCTGCACGCCCATCGCCCGAGCTTTGTCCCGATCGATGTCCACCGTGATCTGCGGACTCGAAATACGAAGATCGGAAGTGACATCCTGCAATCCCGGAATCTGCGCCATCCGAGCTTCCACCTTTGGCGTCCACTCGTACAGGTTCTTCAAGTCCGTATCCTGCAGAGTGAATTGGTACAGGCTCTTGCTCTGCATGCCGCCGATACGGATAGAAGGCGGCAAACTCACGAAGGTATTCACGCCCGGCACCGCCGCCAGTTCCCGGCGGAGCTGCTGGACGATCACCTCGGCGTGCGGCCTGTGCTCGCGGTCAACCAGACGCATCATCACTCGACCCGTGTTGCTGCCGCCGCCGCCACCGCCGCCACCGCCTACCGACGACTGCGACGCTTCCACATACTTGTTCTTGGAAACGATCGCCGCCACCTGCTGCTGGTACTTCACCATCTGCTCGAACGAAGTTTCTTCCGAAGCTTCCGTGCTCGCATTGAGGAATCCGGTGTCCTCCGTCGGGAAGAAGCCCTTCGGAATCACCATGAAGCAGTAGGCTGTCGCGCCCAGCACAGCGAACGAAAGCAACAGGGTCACAAGCTTGCCGCGGAACGACCAATGCAGTG
>DASQDN010000316.1:0-4243 GCA_035634155.1 Bryobacteraceae bacterium
AGTCCTGCTGGCTGCCGGAACGATCGGCACGCCAAAAATTCTAATGTTGTCTGGTCTGGGACCGGCCGAAGAACTCGAGCGTCACGGCATTGCGTGTTTTGCAGATCTTTCGGGCGTCGGCCGCGAGTTGCAGGAGCATCCGGGCATCATGCTCAGCTACGACGTCACGATGCGCACGATGAACGTCGATGTGCACTCGAAACTGCGACTTGCCCTGCGCGCCTTGCAGTTCGCGCTATTCCGGAACGGCCCGGCGACAACGCCCATTTCTCACGTTGGCGTGTTTTTTCGCACGCGCCCCGAGCTGCCAGAGTTCGACGCGCAGATTCATTTTCAGCCGCTGGGTTACGAGGTCAAAGAAGACAAGGTGATCCTGGCGGAAGCCAATCGCGTCAGCCTTGCCGTCAACGTGTGTCGTCCGACATCCCGAGGCACGATTCGACTGCGTTCGGCCCATCCGCAAGACGCGCCGATCATCGAACATTTGCTGGTCGGCGCCGCGCAGGATGTTCGTACGCTGACTGACGGCGCACGCGTCATGCGACGCATCTTCCAATCGCCGATCCTGCGCGCGAAGGTGAGCAAGGAATATCTGCCCGGCGCCGCGATCGACACCGACGATCAATGGGAGGCGTACGTGCGAGCGGGTGCGTTCGCGATGTATCACCCTGTAGGCACATGCCGAATGGGCGATGTCGCCGATCCCGGCGTAGTCGTTGACTCGCAGTTGCGCGTGAAGAATGTGCGCAAGCTGCGCGTCATCGACGCGTCCGTCATGCCGAGCTTGCCATCTTGTAATACAAACGGACCAACCATCATGATCGCGGAGCGCGGCGCAGCGATGCTGATCGGCGGCTAGCAGGGCGCTGAGGCGGCAAGCACCTTCTTTATATGAAACGCCAGGCTAGCTGACGACTGAGCAGCGCTACTTGGTAGCAACGGACGCCGAGTATCAGGACTGCATGCGCGCGCGGCGACCGACCATGCGCTCGATGTTCCGAATCATGTGCATCACGACATCGGTTTGCGACCAACGGCCCAGCGGACGCCACCACAGCGCCACCCAGGTGAGCAGGCCACCGATGGAAACCGCGGTGAAATCCGGATCGTCGAACGTGAATTCGCCGCGTTTCGCGCCTTCCTGAAGCAGCCCAGACAGCTTGCGATCGAACTCCTGCTTCAGTTCCATCAATATCTGCGCTTCTTCCGGCTCGAGGTTCATCTCCTCGCGCCGATAAACGACGATACATTGCTGGTTCTGCAGTACCGTCGACGTCAGCCGCTCGGTTGCGAGCCGCAATTTTTCACCCGGTGGCAATTTACTCGACAGTACTTCGTCCAGCACCGCCAGCGGCGCCCGAATTCCGATCTCGCAAATCGCGTTGAGGATCTCACTCTTGTTCCGGAAATAAGAATACAGAAAGGGCTTTGTGACTTTCAGCTCCGCCGCGATCGTATCGAGCGTCGTGGCTTCATACCCCTGTGCAAAGAACAGCTCTCTGGACTGCTCCAAGATCCGTCGCCGCTTGAATTCCTGAACCTCGGTTCGTAACTCGTGCTTGTGCGACTGCACTTCTGTTCTCTTATTTGCCTTCGAGGCGCTTACCCGCGCAGCCATATTTTTCCCTCAGCTGTACTCGTGCAAAAAAGCTTGTAGATGATGAGGCAGATCCGAATGCATCGCAATCAATCACACCAGCGAATGTGCTGTCGGAAAATTCGGCTCGCATGATTGTTGCTGATCTTGTAGGTCCGCAGTGCTCGCGAGTTGCATGCGAGCAGTGATTCACCGACGCATGCGTTCATTCGCGCAAGCGTTTGCAGTCCGTACTGTGCGCAAGTACAGCCGCTTTCGGTGCCCGGTTCGGCGCCTCCAGGCGCCCGCAACGGCGCTCCAGCCTTTTTGGCGTCGTATACGCAGTACTAGCTGCATCCCCGCAATGTTGTGGTAGGATGCGCGCCCCCGCGGCGGCAGACGAATTCGAACGCCAGTCCGAGCTCGAAAAAAGCCCCCGGGAAGGTCAGCGGACGGTCGGATCCGGAAGTCGGGTGGGCATCAGTAAATGACTGATCCCGCTAAGGAAAGGCTTCCATCGCTCGAAATGCCCGGAAGGCATTCGAGGCCACCCCCGCCGGACATGGCCCCCGCCGTCGATCGGCGGCTCAAGGATGGGCGGCTCGCGCCGCCGGCCACTTCAGTGCTGCGCCCGTAGCTCAGTTGGATAGAGCGCATGGCTACGAACCATGAGGTCGGGAGTTCGAATCTCTCCGGGCGCGCCAGTCTCTCAAGGTCCATTCTGGACAGATGGGTAACGGATTATTCCGGAGACATGGGTAACACTTTAGCTCCGAATGGATTCGATGCGCACTCGACCCGACACGACTGATCGTCGAAGAAGCCCAGGTCGTAGTGCATGAAGCTGATCAACCAGACGTGATCGGCCACTTCCCTGACACCCACATTGTGACCAGCGAAGACAGCGCTGAGGTTGATCTTGCGTCCGCCAAAGCAGAGTCGACCGCACTGAGTGACCGTGACGGTCTGATCGTGCAGTGGATATTCCAACGGCGGCAACCCTCGATACGGCCTCGGTGAAGGCTGATAGAGCTCTGCCGGATAACGCATCCCCAGGGCCTGATGCGGACGCTCCTGGTTGTACTCCTGGATGAAGTGATCGAACTTTGCCTGCTGCTGAAGGAAGTTTTTGCCGGGTGGCTTGGTGGCTTCCTTCTTCAAGGTGAGGTGCATGCGTTCATGTCGACCATTTTGTTGCGGCTGTCCCGGTCGAATGCGCTCAAGTGTGATCCCCAGACGCAGCCACCACACGGAGAGCTTGCTCAAGCCGAAGAACGCGGTGGTGCTGGCGAACGGTACGCCATTATCAGTGCGGATCGCTGCAGGCAAGCCGTAGTCCATGAACGCGCGTTCGAAAACGCTGAAAGCATAGATCTCCTTGGTGGCCTCTAACGCATCACAGCACAGCAGGTATCGGCTGTAGCCATCGGTGATGGTCAATGGATAGCAGTAACGTCGATCGGCGAGCATGAACTCGCCCTTATAGTCAGCGCACCATAATTCATTGGGCCGATCAGGTACCGAGAGCCTCGTGCCTTCAGCCTTGTAGAGGCTGCGCTTGCGACTGTGCGTGACCAAGCCATGCCGATCGAGCACCGCATGCACGGTGCTGATGGCGGGCAGAAGAATATCGCTGCAACGACGCCGCAGCTTCTCCCGGATCTTGGGCGCACCCCAACTAAGGTGCTCCCGCTTGAGCTGAACGATCAGCGCTTCGATCTGAAAGGGTAAGCGATTCGCCTGCCGATACGGTCGACGCGATCGATCTGTGAGCCCTTCCAGGCCACAGTCCTTAAAACGATTGAAGATCTTGTAGCCGGTCTTGCGGGAGATATCGAACTCCCGGCACAGCTCGGCCATCTTCTCGCCCTCGAGTAGGCGGGCCACAAAGCGTAGGCGTTCGTCCACTTTGGAACACTCCTGCCATGGCATTTGCGTCTCCCACAAATGCCAGAAGTGTTACCTATGTGTCCGGAATGACCTGTAACCGATGTGCCCGAACGCACACAAGCACTAGCTGTGACGGCGGGACTCTTGTGGCCCAGTAAGTCTAACGATTCTAGACTGGACAACGGCCGCGCGCAGTGGCGACCGACTCTGTGTTTGCGATCGTGCACCCGAATCTTCCCAAACCCCTCCGATGCCGGCTCGCTGTGTCTCAATTGTCAGGCGCGCATCTCGGTATGACAAACAGACATGTATCGAACTGCGCACTCACCTCACAGCGAAGTTCTGATCTTGAAGATGAAGGCTGCAGTTGGCCCATGTGGACCTGTCGAAGATCCAGATCGCCGATCATCGGATCCAGCATGTTCAACTGGATGGCATCGTCACCGATGCTCTTCTTCTGTTGGGCGTAGTCCTGCAGATATTTCGTCGCTACCATCCGGACGCGTGGCCTGACGAAGGCCGTGGAGCATGGCCTCGCAAACATCTCATCTGCTTGGCGAGAAGTAATGGGTCGGGAGGCACTCGCCAGCAGAAGCAGGGCGGAGCGGACGAGTGTCCCGGAACGCCATTATTGACAGGAACAACTCGTCATACCGCCCGTGTACTTCTGCTTACAAGTTCCCGTTGAACATTTGCCCGCGGAACAGTTATTCCCAGCTTTTCGCGCGCAATCGTCGTTCGACGCGGTTTGGACCAGTTCCATACGCTCTTCGTAAT
>DASQDN010000317.1:0-1893 GCA_035634155.1 Bryobacteraceae bacterium
GAAGGGACGACTGGTGTACCGCTTCCATGCGCGGGACCTTCATCTCGTAATGGGTCCAACACGACGAGAGTCTCCAGTACGCTTTCGGGTGTCCCTTGACGGGCAACCACCGGGCGCCGCTCGTGGCGTTGACGTGAACGAAGAGGGCAACGGCGCCGTGATGGAACAGCGAATCTATCAGTTGATCCGGCAGCCGAAACGGATTGTCGATCGCCAGTTCGAGATTGAGTTCCTGGATCCCGGGGTAGAAGCATTCGCGTTCACCTTCGGCTGATCTGCATCAGAGAAGGGGAGTAGGCACATGTCGCATCCAATTCTAGTGACGGGCGCGGCGGGTCGCGTTGGCGGGATAGGCCGGGCTGTCGCCGAAATGCTCTTGAAGCGAGGCAAGCCCGTGCGTGCCATGGTACGAAGTGACGACAAACGTGCACGGGCACTAAGAGATATAGGTGCGGAGGTGGTCACAGGCGATCTGCTCGACCTTGACTCGATGCATCGGGCCATTGCCGATTGCGAGGCAATGTACTTCGGAAAGTCGGTATCGGATGACTATCTGGCGGCCACCGTTAACGCAGCCGCCGTGGCGAAGCACTACGGGGTCAAAGCGTTCGTGAATATGTCGCAAATGACCCTCTCGCAGATGAACATCAACGAGACGACGCCAAGCCCGCAACACAAACTGCATTGGCTCGCTGAGCAGGCGTTGAACTGGTCCGGTCTGCCCGTCGTTCACGTGCGGCCGACGGTACTTCTCGAAGGCTTCTTCCTGATCTTCACGCCAGATTCGGTCAGGGAGTCCAATGAGATCAGGCTGCCGTTCGGCAATGGTAAAACTTCGCCCGTATCAGTCGAGGACGTTGCACGCGTCGTGACTGCACTGCTCGACAATCCGGATCCGCACATCGGCAAGACCTATCACCTGACGGGTCCCCAATCGGAGAACATGCAGTTCTTTGCGCAGGAGTACTCGGAAGCGCTTGGCCGCAGGATTGTCTTCCGGGACATTCCGGTCGGGCCTTGGCGTGACAGCCTGCTCGAGCGCGGCTTGCCGGTCCACCTCGTGAGTCACATCACGACTATGGCCGATCTGCACCGCGCGGGCCGGTATGACCGAATGTCGGAGGACGTGTTCGCGCTCACGGGGGAAGCGCCGATGAGCGTGCGAACATTCGTCGGGAAGTACTCCGAGTCATTTAACCCGGCGGCAAAGGTGCCCGAATCGCAATTGGCGGCTGGGGCTTCGATCAATTGAAGGCGTAAACAACACGAACGGAGTATCGATCATGGATATGAAACTGGAAGTTGTAGTGCTACCTGTCTCTGACGTCGACCGGGCCAAACTCTTCTACGAGAAACTTGGCTTTCGACTGGATATCGACTTTACCGCTAACGAGCACTATCGAGTGTTACAGTTTACGCCTCCTGGTTCAGAGGCGTCGATCATCTTCGGAAAAGGGGTTACCTCGGCGCGGCCGGGCTCGATCGACCGGCTCCTCCTCGCCGTTCATGACATCGAAGCCGCGCGAGCGCAGATCCTCTCGCATGGGGCCGCTGTAAGCGAGGTGTTCCACGACGCTGGCGGCAGTCTCGGAGCAGGCTTCATTGAAGGTACCGATGCGCGTGCGCCGGGGCCGGATCCGCAGCGTCGTTCCTACGGATCCTATGCCTCGTTCAGCGATCCCGACGGAAACGTATGGCTGCTGCAGGAAATCAGGGAGCGGCTGCCGGGACGGGTGACGCAACGGTCAGTGAACGGTAATATGACTAGCATCCTGCTGGAGGCTCTTAAGAGTGCGGCAGCCGCCCACGGAGTTCACGAAACACAGCTCGGTGCCCCTGATTCTGCCTGGCCGGAATGGTATGCCGAGCATATGACACGCACGTTGAGCGGCA
>DASQDN010000318.1:0-38131 GCA_035634155.1 Bryobacteraceae bacterium
TACGCGATCCGTTCCCCGGCAACATCATCCCGCAGAATCGCTTCGATCCCATCGCCGCAAAAATCCAGGCGATGATCCCGCGAGCCACGCGCCCCGGCGTTGCCAACAACTGGGAGCAGGTTTTCCGTTCCGACAAGGTCCAGCACGTACCCAGCATCAAGCTCGATCACATGCTGGGCGACAACACCAAGATGTCGTTCTATGCCGGCGGCTTCTCCACCGATCAATACGTAAACCCCGACGGCCTGCCTGAGCCCCTCACGCAACTGCGCATCCTGAAGATCCGCTCGCAAACCTATCGCTTCAACTACGACCACACGCTGACGCCCACCGTGCTCTTTCACTTCGGCGCCGGCTTCATGAAATACCGCAATCCCGAAACCGGCGTCCCCGGATCGGTCGACTACGATTCCGCCGGCCAGCTCGGACTCATCGGCACGGCCGTCACCCCCAGCGGCTTCCCCCGCCTCACCGGCTTGAACGCCAACCAGGGCGGCACGAACCTCAACCTCGGTCCGTCGCACGCCGGCCTATACGTCAACGACAAGCCGACTCTGCTCGCCAGCACCACGTGGGTCCGCGGCAACCACACGATCAAAGGTGGAGCCGAGTGGCGCATCGACATCTTCGCCAACATTCGCCGCCTCCCCGGCTTCGGCGCCTTCAACTTCAACTCCGAGCAGACCGGCCTTCCGTCCGTCGCTCAGCAGCCGCTCCCGTCCGGCATCAGCGTAGGATTCCCGTACGCCAGCTTCCTCCTCGGCCAAGCCAACACCGCGAGCGTCGGAAGCCCTGACGCCCCGCAGTACCGAAAGACATCCTGGTCGCTCTTCCTACAGGACACGTGGAAAGTGACGCGCCGCCTCACCTTCGACTACGGCGTTCGCTGGGACATGCAAGGCGCCGCGCGCGAGATCCACAATCGCCTCGCTGGTTTCTCGCCCACGGTCATCAACCCTTCAGCCGGCGGACTTCGTGGCGGCACCGTTTATGAAGGCTCCGGCTCCGGACGGTGCGATTGCGAGTTCGCGCCTACCTATCCGTACGCCATCGGCCCCCGCCTGGGCGTCGCCTACCAACTCACGCCCAAAACCGTTTTGCGCGCGGGTTGGGGCATCACGTACAACACCACACAGCAGTTCAACTATCTGGATGGCCGCCGCTCTCTCGGCACCGGCTGGAACACGATCGACTTCGATGATCCCACCTATGGCTTCCCTGCCACCACGTTGAGCCGCGGACTCGTCTACAATCCCGCGGACCTGTATCGCGCCTCATTCGACCCTGGCATTCGCCCGCTGCCGAATACCATCACCAGCCCGCCCGAACTCGTCGATCCGAACGGCGGTCGTCCCGGACGCATCATGCAGTGGAACATCTCCCTGCAGCAGGAGCTCACCGCCAACCTGCTCGTTGAGGCGGCGTACATCGGCAACCGTGGATCATGGCTGCCTAACAACAACCTGGTCGACTACAACGCGCTCACGCCGGAAGCGATCCGCGCCGCGGGGCTCGATATCAACAACGCCGCCGACCGCACGTTGCTTCGCGCCCGCATTGATTCCCCCACCGTGCAGGCTCGTGGCTTCCAGCTTCCTTACGCTGGCTTCCCGGGCGGACAAACGCTCGCGCAATCCCTTCGGCCCTTCCCGCAGTTCGGCAACCTCGGTACTCTCTGGGCGCCTCTTGGCAAGAGCTGGTATGATGCGCTCCAGGCCAAGGTCACCAAGCGCTACTCCTACGGACTCGACGCCTCGCTCGCCTTCACCTGGCAGAAGGAACTCGAGTACGGCACGGCGATCAACGATGTCTTCAATCGCGAAAACCAGAAGACCATCTCGCCCAACTCACAGCCCTTCGTGTTCGTCGCCGCATTTAATTACGAGACGCCGAAGTTCACCGACAACCGCATCGTTCGCAACGCGCTCGGTGGCTGGATCTTCGGAGGCATTCTCCGCTACTCCAGCGGCCTGCCGATCGCATCGCCCGGCTCCAACAACAACCTGAACACACTCCTCTTCCGCGGCACCCGCATGAACCGGGTACCCGGCGAGCCCCTCTTTCTCGTCGAAGACCTCCACTGCAACTGCTTCGATCCCAGCAAGGAGTTCGTCCTCAATCCCAAGGCTTGGGCCGACCCCGCCGACGGTCAGTGGGGAACCTCAGCGCCCTTCTACAACGATTACCGCAACCGCCGCGTACCGGACGAGCAGCTCAGCCTGGGCCGCATCTTCCGCGTCCGCGAAAAGATGAGCTTCCAAATCCGCGCTGAATTTTTCAACGTGATCAACCGCACCGTGTTCCCCGCGCTCTCCGGCAACAACCCGGCGGCGACCGCGCGCGTCGATTCCATCACCGGCCAGCCCACCGCGGGCTTCGGCTACTACAACACCACGGCCGCGACTACGCAAACAGGCGGAGTGATTCCGACCTCCCGCAACGGACAGATCGTAGCTCGCTTCCAGTGGTAGCTGGCTAAGAAGAAGTGGGCACGTCGAACGATAATCATCGACGTGCCCACACTTCCAACCACCACGCCGAAGGCGCTTTAATTCAGCTTCACCACATTCGGATCATCGTCATGCGCCAGGATCTCCCACTCATCCCCTGGCCGCAATGCACGCGCCTGTGCCGCCTTTGTGGTGCCAACCGGGATGATCAAGCCCACGTGCTCCTGGCCGTCTGCGGGCGAACGATAGCGCACACGCACTCCAACGTGTCGAAGTATCCTCTGTCCGCCTGCCTGCGCTGCCACAATCAGACAATCCCCCGACTTCTCGATGGGCGTGCCCGAAACCCGGCACACCGGTTCAACCCTCACAACCTGTGCAACGACTTCTGTGTAGTTCAAAGCATTGCCGATCGATGTGACAGTCCACACGACCATCCCGACAACCACCACGAGCAAAAAGCCAATATGTCGTCCAGCCTGAAACGCGCCCAAACGCAACCTCCGGTATGTAACTAGGCCCCCACTACTTATCGGCTGAACAATCGCAGAGGCTTTATGGGTCGCGTTACTACGAAGGTGGGCCCTGCCGCGCGGCTCTACTCAATCCGTGCGGAAATGGTGTAGCGAGCCGTTTCCCCGCTGTAATTGTAAACGCCGAAGAAGTAAGAGCCGGCCGGCAGCGTCCCTTCGTTATTCGCGGTAATCCGCAGATCTTCGCGAGAGAATACAGTGTCCGATACCAGGTCACCTTCGGGGTAACCCGTCCCGGTGACCCTCACGGGTTTGCCGAGCCGGAAGTACAGGTCGACATCCTGGTCGCCCTGAAGAGTTACTGATACGGCACGCGCCCCCTCGGGAACCTGCACCACAAATTGCCGTGAAGAGAGGAACGGACCCGACGGCGCCGAACCGTCTTCTGTCGAGCCGTTCTCCAGCAGAGTTAGCGACGGTGTGGGACCGGGCTCACCGCCTTCTACCTCGGCTGTGATGGTGTAGTTCGCCCGCCGGCCGTCGGCATTCACGACAACTACGTAGTAGGAGCCGGCCTGCAACTCGGGCCGATTCCGGATGGAGAGGAAGCCACTGGTCGCCGGAGCCGTGTCAGACACCTGCTCGGCCACGATGTATCCATCCTCGACGGTGATTGGCACACGATAACGAATGTAAAACCGCACGCTCGCGTCAGCCGTGACACGGATCAGGAGCTTCGAGGCCTGGTTGGGAACATCCACGCGATACTGTTGAGCCGCAACCATAAGGCCGCCAGGTTTGGCTGCCTGAATGGAGCCGTCAGCCCTTTGCCCCGATTCGAGTGTCTTTGCGCGGGCAGCCGTCTCCGCAGCAGGGATGAACAGTCCGCGGCGCTCCATTGTAGCGGCGACGATCTCGGCGGCACGGCTGCCATACAACTCGTCCGCTGCCAGGATTGCGGCTTCGGCGGCATCGAAGAACTCGGCATCGGGCGAGAGCATGGCGATTGCGTGGATGGCGATCTCGTCTGCGATCGGGCCGCCCACCTGCTCGCGAATCTCCCACAGGGCGCCGCTCCAGATATTGCCGTCGGCGTGCACCTGGCCCACAACGTTGTAGGGCCACCGGTTTTGGTTATCCGTCCGCCGAACGAAGCTTGTCCGCGCGTTGAAGATTTTAGCCGCGTACTCGCCCAAAATCGGGTCGTCGAGGAAGCTGCTGGAGAAGTAGTCGGCCGACCCTTCGTTTAGCGCCTTGAACGTGGCTGACTGGTAGGGTCCCACCAGTTCGCTGACAACTGCGTGAGCGTACTCGTGAAAGATGACGTCGATGTCGAGTGAAGTATCGCCCTGGCCGCTGGTGAGGTAGAAGAACATGCCTGGCTCCTCGCCGAAAGCAAACGGCGTATAGAAGGCGTTGTTAGATCCAACGAACCGCTTGTTCTCCTCGTCGTAATCCTGGTACAGCACAGTGCCGCGCAGGGGTGAATCGAATCCCCAGAAGCCAAGCCTTTGGAAGTGCGAACTCGCCGTTTCCATCCCATAGTAAAGTTGGACCTCCGAGAAGCGTGCGTCGTCGGGAGCGTAGAGAAAGTGTCCGTCCCTGCGAGTGGCTCCTTGCACAACGGTGCCAGGCGCAACTTGACCGCGGAGCGCCGGGAAGTAAGTGAATACTTGGGTTTGTGCGCTGGTCAATGCCGTGTCGGAAGCCAGGTTTTCCAGCGCGACACGTTCTACACCGCTCTTCATCGGGTTCTTCGGATATGCGTGTCCCAGCACTTGAACGCCGCTCCGCAGATCTTCTTTCGATAAGACAGTGCCGTCCTGAGCGGAAATAATCACAGACCAGTCGCCCGCTGGATTCCCACATCGGAAGAGTACTTGATAAGCAGGCAGAGCGGCTCCACCGCGGACAAAGAAGATACGTTGCACTTGGGGCTCGGCATTTGGAACCATCCCTTCAGTCGCCCGTGCAATGGCTTCGCCGTCGCTCAACACCCATTCGCCTTTTGCCTTCAAACGGGCATCCACTCGCGACTGCACGGCATGTACCTCGTTCTCAGCCGATACTTGAACAACAACCTGCGCGCCTCTCACCGGAATGCCTTCGAGCTGCTGCTGAAACCGCACATAGGTTCGCGACCCGAGCTTCTTCGTCTCGACAAGCTTCAGAGGAACGTCCGCGTTGCCCCTCTCCGCCAGGAACGCGCGAGCCGCTTCCTGTTTTGTGCCGCCATAACGCTTAGTGGAAAGCGCCTGCTTCTTTCGTACGCTGAGCTTCGGGGTAGCGCCGCTCTCAAGAGTGGCAGCTTCCCGCTGTGCCGGGCCCAGCGGCGACTGCGCGAAAGCAAGCGCTGTAAACCCTGCCATCAAGGCCATGATTCGGAGTCTGTTCTTCATGCGTTATGTCGTCCTCTACACAACGCGCAACGCAGAGGAAAAATGGACAGATCGGCCGGCAACGAAATATAGATCTACCGTGCACGCCGTCCCCCGGCTTGGAGCCGGGAGCTTGTCTGAAAATTAATGTTCGGTGAGTCTTACTTCAGAATGGAGAGAATCTCTTGCAACTCGCGTCGGATGGCGGAAAGGTCCGGCCCCGGCGCTCCAAACAACGAAGCCTGCGCGGGAGGAGCCGCGGCAACCTTCGGCCCGCGCTTGGAGGAAGCAGCCGCCGCAGGTTTGGCTCGCCCTTCTATCGCCTTCCGAGCTCCTTCAATCGTGAAGCGCTTCTCATAAAGCAAGTGCTTGATCTCGAGAATCAGCTCCACATCTTTGCGACGGTAAAGACGCTGGCCCGTGCCGCTCTTCTTCGGCGAGATCGCCGGAAACTCCGTCTCCCAATACCGCAGGACATACGCCTTCACCCCGGCCAACCGGCTGACATCCCCGATACGAAAGTACAGCTTGTCAGGGATTTCCTGCTTCACCGGCGCGTCAACGGCAATGGGCGTTGGAGACTGCACGCTACACGCATGGTACGGCGTTTCGCCGGCCCCGTGCAACCGCTATAGCCCGCCCGCCTCGATCCCGGCAAAGATGCGGTTCAGCTCCTGCAATCGGCCCGAGTACTTGCGATGGACCGAATGATAATCCGGTGTCTTCCACAATCGTGTCTGCGCGCGATGGAAATTATCGTAGTCCGGGTGCTGCCGCAGCGTGTCGCTCAACCTGCGAACCAACGCGTCCTGCTTGCGATACATGGCGCTGGCGGACGCCATCTTTCCCAGTTCCGCATCGCTCAACGGAATAGACGCAAGTTGCCACATCCCGCCCTGCAACAGTCGAGGATTGTGCTTGCTTACATACTCGAACTGCAATGCGCGCCGCTGCAACTCGGCCAGCTTCAATTCGAGATCGATCGCCGCTGCATCGGCGCAATCCGGACACTGCTCCACCAGCAGCGCATGGCGGTCCCGAATCCACGCCTCCTCAACGGCCTCATACGCGCGCCACGCCGACCGGTCCAGCGCTGAGCAATACAGCGCGGTGCCGCTCCCAATCCCAAGCATTACTGTAATCGCGCTGCGGCGTGTCGGTTGCATATCTGTAACTTCGTCCCTGTATATACACGCGGCAGATGGGACTGATTTCGATCACGGTACCATCGAGTTCGTGAGTGTTTTAGTTGGGGTTCACCCTGTGCGCGAGGCACTGAAATCGGGCCGCGCCATCGATAAAGTTCTCATCGCCCGAGGCGCCGGCGGTACACGTATCCAGGAAATCGTGGAGCTCTGCCGTATGCGCAAGATCCCGGTTCGCTTCGAGGACCGATCCACGCTGGAGCGCGCCGCAGCCGGACAAGCCCATCAAGGTGTCCTCGCGTACGGAGCCGCCAGCAAGTACGCCGACCTAGATGACGTCGTCAAAGGCGCCAAACTCTTAGTCGTCCTCGACGGAGTAGAAGACCCGCACAACTTAGGGGCCGTAGTCCGCACCGCGAATGCAGCGGGAGCATCCGCCGTTCTCGTGCCCGAGCGCCGCGCCGCGGGACTCACGGAAGTAGTCGCCAAGTCCGCAGCCGGCGCCCTCGAATACGTGCCCGTCGTACGAGTCGGCAACATCAACCGAACCCTCGAAGAGTTGAAGAAGTCCGGCTTCTGGATCTACGGACTTGATGAGCGCGGAACCGAATCCTATGACTCGGTCGCCTTCGCCGCGCCGAGCGTTATCGTCCTGGGCGGTGAAGGCAAAGGGCTCCATCAACTCGTGCGCGAAAACTGCGATGTTCTCGTCCGTATCCCCATGGCCGGAACCATCCCATCGCTGAACGTTTCCGTTGCTGCAGGGATCGTTCTCTTCGAATGGAAGCGGCGCATGACGGCAGATACATGACGTTAGATAATGGATCGTGACCCGCGTTCTGGCCGCTCTGCTTGCAGTTTCCTGCCTCGCAGATTACGCCTGGGCGCATCAACCCGTGCGCGGCCGGCACGGCATGGTGGTTGCCGAAGAGCCGATCGCCGCTAAAACCGGAGTCGCCGTCCTCAAGGCCGGCGGCAATGCGATAGACGCCGCCATTGCGGTCGCATTCACACTTGCGGTCACATATCCCAGCGCCGGCAATATTGGTGGAGGAGGGTTCCTCCTCGCGCGCTTCCCCGACGGCCGCACAACCTTCATCGACTTCCGCGAGAAAGCTCCGCAAGCCGCAACGCGAGACATGTATCTCGACGCGCAAGGAAAGCCTACCCGCGACAGCATCCAAGGCTGGCGAGCCTCGGCCGTGCCCGGCACAGTCCGCGGCCTTGCGCTTGCCCATCGCAAATACGGACGCAAGCGTTGGAGCCGGCTCCTCGCGCCCGCCATTCAACTCGCCCGCACAGGCTTCCCGGTGCCGTATAGCCTGGCCGAATCGCTTGCCTCCGCCCAAACCTCTTTCGCCAAAGGCATCGAAACCGGCGACAAGCTCATCCAGCGCGACCTCGCGCGAACCCTCGCCCGCATCGCCCGCAAACCCGATGACTTCTACACCGGCGTCACGGCTCGTCAACTCGCAGCCTCAATGGCGAAAAACGGCGGCCTTATCACGCCAGCCGATCTCAAAGCGTATCGGCCGGTGGAGCGAACGCCGCTCACCGGCTCCTACAAGGGCTTCGGCATCCTCACCGCGCCCCCTCCGAGTTCCGGGGGCGTCGGCATCCTGCAGATGCTCGGCGTACTCGAAGGTTCCGGCTACGAAAAGGAAGGCTGGAACTCCGCGGCCACTATCCACTACGTCGCCGAAACCATGCGCCGCTTCTACGCCGATCGCAGCGAATACATCGGCGACCCCGATTTCAGCAAGATCCCTGTCAAAGCACTAATCCATCCTGAGTACGTGCGGAAGCTCCGGTCCACCATCGACCCGAACAAAGTAAGCACAATCACTCCTGGTGTTATCGGCCCGTACGAAAGCACGGAAACCACGCACTTCTCCATCGTCGACAACAAAGGCACGGCGGTCGCAGTCACCTACACGCTTAATGGCAGCTATGGCAGCGGTGTTGTCGCGCCGGGGCTTGGCTTCCTCCTCAACAACGAGATGGATGACTTCGCCGCGCGGCCCGGATCGCCCAACATGTTTGGCCTCGTGCAAGGCGAGCGCAACGCGATCCAACCCGGCAAACGCCCGCTATCCTCGATGACGCCGACGATCCTCACGCGCAATGGCAAGCTGTACATGGTGCTCGGCAGTCCTGGTGGCGGCCGCATCATCACTGCCGTGCTGCAAACGATACTCAACGTTGTGGACTTTGGCATGAACGTTCAGGACGCCATCGACGCCCCGCGCTTCCATCACCAGTGGATGCCCGATCACCTCACGCTGGAACGCGGCTTCTCGCCCGATACCACGCGCCTGCTCGAACGGCGCGGTCACAAGCTCAACGCCATCGCCGGTGTGGGCCGCGTGTCCGCTATCGTGGTGGATGGCGGCTGGCTGCAAGGTGGCGCGGACGGCCGCGGCTACGGCAAGGCCGAAGGATTCTAAGAACATTTCCATGAAGCACGCTATTTCTACGCACCTGTTGGTGAACCACCGTCTGACCTCGATTTGGCTCGACCGCATTTGGGATGCCGGAGTCCCCGCCGTGGAGATCTTCTGCGCCAAGCAACACCTGGACTGGCGTGACCGCGGCCAGGTAGCCGAGATCGGCCACTGGTTTCGCGATGCGCCATTGAAGCTTCATTCGCTGCACTCGCCCATGTACAACGACGACGTATGGGGCCGCTCCGGACCGCAAGCAGGGCTGCATATCACCGAGCCCATCAAGGCCAAGCGCATCGCTATCGTCGATGAAATTAAGCGGGTGCTCGAGATCGCCGAAACCGTCCCGTTCCGCTACCTTATCCAACACCTCGGCGCGCCCAACGAAGAGTACGACGAGCGCAAGGCCGATGCCGCCTTCAACTCGCTCGAAGAGTTGACCATCTTCGCGCGCCAGCGTGGCGTCGAACTGCTGCTGGAGAACATCCCGAACGGCTTCTCCTCGGCCGCGCGCCTGAAGATGTTCCTTGAGATGACGCACCTCGACCTCAACTTCTGCTTCGACACCGGTCACGCGCACATCATGGAGGACGTCGAATCCGAGTTCGCCAGCATGAAGACGCGCATCCGGTCCACGCACGTCCACGACAACGACGGCAAGGAAGACAAGCACCTCTTTCCATACATCTCCGAAGGCGGCACCATCGATTGGCCGCAACTCATCCGTCAGCTCGCCAGTCGGCCCGAGCAGTATCCGCTCTTGCTCGAACTGAAAGAGCAGCCCGGCATGGAGCATCCGCTGCAAGCTGTCAAGCAGGTCTTCGAACGCTTGGACTCCCTCATGGCGGAGCCCGTACGATGAGCACAGCCACACGCATCCGCATCTCCGACGCCGGCGAGCACGTCGGCCAAGAAGTGCAACTCGCCGGATGGCTATACAACCTGCGCAAGTCCGGCAAAATCGTCTTCCCCCAGCTGCGCGACGGCACCGGCATCATGCAATGTGTCGGCGTCAAGAGCGAACTGCCCGAAGATGTCTTTGAAACGCTGAAGCACCTGACGCAGGAAAGCTCCCTGATGCTGACGGGCAAGCTGCGAGCCGAGCAGCGCGCGCCGGGCGGCTACGAGCTCGATATCACCGGCGTGCATGTATTGCAGCGCGTTGACGAGAACGATCCTTACCCGATCACGCCCAAGGAACACGGCGTCGACTTCCTCATGGACCGGCGCCATCTGTGGCTGCGTAGCAAGCGCCAGCACGCCATCATCCGCGTCCGCCACGAAGTGATCCGCGCCATCCGCGACTACTTCGACGACAACGGCTTCATCCTTGTCGACACGCCGATCTTCACGCCCGCCGCTTGCGAAGGCACCACCACGCTGTTCGAGGTCGACTACTTCGAAGACGAGAAGGTCTACCTCACGCAATCGGGCCAGCTTTACAACGAGGCAAACGCGATGGCCTTCGGCAAGGTGTACGCCTTCGGCCCCACGTTCCGCGCCGAGAAATCCAAGACCCGCCGCCACTTGACCGAGTTCTGGATGGTCGAACCCGAGATGGCCTTCGCCGATCTCGAAGAGGTCAAGCGCGTCGCCGAAGACATGGTCTCCTATGTCGTCGGTCGCGTGCTCGACAAGCGCAAGGCCGAACTGCAAGCCCTGGAGCGCGACACCTCCAAGCTCGAGAAGGTAAAGGCTCCGTTCCCGCGCATGTCGTACGACGACGCGGTGAAGAAGCTTCAAGGTAAGGGCAGCGAAATCCAATGGGGCGGCGACTTCGGCAACACCGACGAGACGCTCCTCACCGACGATCAGGATATCCCCGTGATGGTCGATCGCTACCCTGCTGAGATCAAGGCCTTCTACTTCGAGACCGACGCTGATCGCCCCGAGCTCGCATTGGGCGTCGACGTAATCGCACCCGAAGGCTACGGCGAGATCATCGGCGGAGGCCAGCGCGTGCACGATTACAAAATCCTCGTCCAGCGGCTCAAAGAACACAACCTGCCGCCCGAAGCGTTCGAGTGGTATCTCGACCTGCGCAAGTTCGGCGCAGTGCCGCACGCGGGCTTCGGCATGGGCGTCGAGCGCTGCGTCGCCTGGATCTGCGGCCTGGAGCACGTGCGCGAAACCATCCCCTATCCCCGAATGCTGTATCGCACGAGGCCATAGGCGCGTATGCGGCATAGCTGCATCGCTATCATCGGAGCACCGATGGACTTGGGCGCCGGACGCCGGGGCGTTGATATGGGCCCGTCGGCACTGCGCCTCGCCGGCCTCGACGCGCGGCTGGTGTCGCTCGGCTACGAAGTCCACGACCTTGGCAACGTCACCGTCGCGCAGCCCGAAGCCACACCCGAAGGGCCTGAGCGCGCCAAGTTCCTGCCGCAGATCGCCCAGACCTGCAAGCGGCTCGCCGACATGGTGTGCCAAGCTGTGAACGACGGCAAACTGCCGCTAGTGCTCGGTGGCGATCACTCGGTTGCAGTCGGCACCGTGACCGGCATCGCGAACGCTAACCGGCAGCGCGGCGAGAAAATCGGCCTCATCTGGATCGACGCCCATGCCGACATGAACACGCCTGAAACATCCCCGAGCGGGAATGTTCACGGCATGCCGCTCGCCTGCTGCATCGGACGCGGACCCGTGGAGATGACGCACCTGTTCGACTTCGCGCCCAAAGTCGACCCGACCAACGTGGCCATCGTCGGACTCCGCGACGTCGACCGCACCGAAGTCCAGAACGTGCGCGAGAACGGAGTCGCGGCGTTCACCATGCGCGAGATCGACGAACGCGGACTGCGCGCCGTGATGCTCGAAGCCATTGAGGTTGCAAGCCGCGACACCGCCGGCTTTCACGTGTCCTTCGACATGGACGCCGTCGATCCGCGCGAAGCGCCCGGCGTCGGCACGCCTGTGCGCGGCGGCCTGACTTATCGCGAGGCGCACCTTGCCATGGAAGTGCTCTGCGACTGCGCCAACCTCGTCGGCATGGAAGTAGTGGAAGTCAATCCCGTGCTCGACATCTCCAATCAAACGGCGATGTTGGGTGTGGAACTCGTGCTATCGGCACTGGGGAAGAGAATCCTTTGAACAAACTGAATGTCGCGGTCCTTTACGGCGGCCGCAGCGGCGAACACGAAGTCAGCTTGCGCTCGGCCGAATCGATCATCGCCGCGCTCGATCCCGAACGCTACCAGGTCACGCGCTTCCTTATCTCGAAGGAAGGCCGCTGGGACCCGAAGCCGCTCTCGCCCGAGCCCGACGGCAATCCTGGCATCGACGTCGTGTTCCCGGTACTGCACGGCACTTTCGGCGAAGACGGCACCATGCAGGGACTGCTCGAACTAGCTGACCTGCCGTATGTCGGCCCCGGCGTTCTTGCCTCGTCCGCGGCGATGGACAAGGAGGTCACCAAGCGACTGTGCGTCCAGGCAGGTTTGCCGGTTGTCGAATACCGCGTTGTGCGAGACGGCCATTACGATATCTCCGAACTTGAAACCCTGTTCGGCTATCCGATGTTCGTGAAGCCCGCAAACCTCGGCTCGTCGGTAGGCATCTCGAAGGCTAAGGACCGCGCCGGCTTGGAGGCCGCCATTGTCGAAGCGGCTCGGTACGATCGAAAAGTGATCGT
Source organism: Bryobacteraceae bacterium (assembly GCA_035634155.1). Lineage (GTDB taxonomy): Bacteria > Acidobacteriota > Terriglobia > Bryobacterales > Bryobacteraceae > DASQDN01. The sequence continues at coordinate 12,525 of DASQDN010000318.1, forward strand.
GGAGCGTTCCATCGTGGGCCAGGAGATCGAATGTTCCGTGCTGGGCAATGCCGACCCGCAGGCATCGACGCCTTGCGAAGTGCTCCCGTTCAAGGACTTCTACGACTATGAAGACAAGTACCTGCTCGACAAGACCGAGTTCCGCATCCCGGCAGGTGTCGGGGAGCGCCGGATGGACGAGATCCGCCGGCTTGCCGTCGCGTGCTTCAAGGCGGTAGGCTGCGAAGGCATGTCCCGCGTCGACTTCCTTATCGAGAAGGCGTCCGGACAAATCTTCATCAACGAGATAAACACAATTCCCGGCTTTACGTCCATCAGCATGTATCCCAAGATGTGGGCGCATGACGGCTTGCCGTATTCGAAGCTCCTGGACCGGTTGATCGAGCTTGCGATGGAGCGGCACGCCGCCAAGCGGAAGCTGAAGTTCACAAGGTAGATCCATGCTCGCGTATGCCGCATTCCTGCTCCTGTTCGCTGATGAAGGCGGCATGTCCATTGAGCAGGCGCTGAAAAGCTTCACGAGCGTCTTCGCCGCCGCCGAGGCGAATGCGGCAGATCCGATCAACCCGAACAGCGCGGTCTTCGAAGGCGCGGTACCTGGCATGCTCAAGCGCCTCGATCCGTTCAGCGTCTTCTTCGACCCAGGTCAATTCGAGCAGCTCAAAGAGCTGGAGAAGTCCACCCGCAAGGGCTTCGGGAGTGTGGTATCGCTGCTGCCCGGCCGCGTCATCGTGCTGCAGACGCTGCCCGGAACGCCTTCGGCGCGATCGGGTATGAACCCGGGCGATGAGATCGTGTCGCTCAACGGCATTCCGCTTAACCGGCTGGACACCGACCAGCTATTGCAGCTTCTGTCGCAATCTCGCAATCAGCAGGTCCAGTTGATGGTCCGCCGGCCCGGTAACGTGCGGCTGCTTCCGCTGACGCTCACCCCGGAAGAGGTGGATACGCCGAGCGTGGAGCGCGCCTTCCAAATCCGGCCGGGTGTCGCTTACCTGCGCGTGGGCTCCTTCGATGTGCCCACCGGGAAAGCGGTCCGCGACGCGATCGAGCAGCTTGGCGGAGCCAACCTGAAGGGCCTTGTCCTCGACCTGCGGAACAACCCGGGCGGCGTAATGGGCGCGGCGCTCGAGACCGCCTCGTTGTTCTTGAAGCCCGGTCAGGTGATTGTCAGCGTACGCGGCCGATCCGTAGGCGCGGAGGAGATCAAAGTTCCAGAAGGCATCACCTCGTACACCTTCCCGGTTTCCATTCTGGTGAATAACAAGACCGCGAGCGCGTCCGAGATTGTTGCGGGCGCGCTCCAGGATCACAAGCGCGCCACCATCCTCGGTGAGCAGAGCTTCGGCAAGGGCTTGGTGCAAAGCGTGCTGCCGATGTCGCACGGCACGGGCGTCGCGCTGACCACGGCTTTCTACTACACACCGGGCGGCAGGTCGATCCAGCGCTCGCTGCCAGGGCAACTGGCGCAGACCACAACGGGCGGAGGCACGGGCGGCATTCAACCCGACCAGGTGGTTTTTCCCGAAGGCATGACCCGGCTCCGCGCCGTCCTTGATGCGACGGGCTCATTCACCACGTTTGCGACCGACTACACGCAACGCATCCGCCCGCTACCTCAGCCCTTCGATGTCACTCCAGGAATATTGGACGAGTTCCAAGCTATGCTTTCGGCGCGGAACATCCGGCCGGGTTTAGCCGAGTGGTCGCGCGAACGCGAATGGATTCAGAATCGCTTGAAGCAAGAGATTCTGAACCAGGGCGTCGGCGTTGCCAAAGGAGATGAAGTGGAACTGGAACGTGACCCGGTTGCGCTGGCAGCGCTCGCGGCTATGGGGCTTCGATAGTTGTAGCCGCCTTGGCAACGCGGCGGCTTTTCAAGATTTCAAAGACCACGGGTAGCACCGAGAGCAGCACGATGAGGATGACTACCTTCTCGAAGTGGCGCTGGATGAACGGTATCCCACCCAGGAAGTAGCCGGCAGTGGTCATCAGGACCACCCAGCCGATTCCACCGAACACATTGAACATCACAAAGCGGGAGTACGGCATTCCCGCGACTCCGGCCACGAATGGCGCGAAGGTACGAACGATGGGCACGAAGCGAGCGTAGACGATCGTTTTGCCACCGTGCTTCTCATAGAACTCATGGGTCCGCATCAGATGCTCGCGTTTGAAGAAGCGCGAATCCGGCCGGTTGAACACGTGCGGACCGGCCTTGCGGCCGAGCATATATCCAGTCGCGTCCCCCACAATGGCTGCCACAATCAGCAGCGCGTTGATGGTGAACATGTCGAGTTGTCCCGCGCCGGCAACGACGCCGACGGTGAACAGCAGAGAATCGCCGGGCAGAAAGAACCCGATGAGAAGACCGGTCTCGGCGAAGACGATTCCAAACAGCAATGCATAGCCGAGCCACCCCGTCATCACAGTTGAGAGCAACTGGATGAGGCGGGGCGGGTCGGTGAGAGTCTTAAGAAGGTCGAGAAGAAAATGAATCATTAGCCCTGGTATTGGGTGACCAGACGCTTGATGGTTTCCTGGTTCTTCTTGACCTTGCCTTCCTTGATCAGTTGGGTGAGCAGACCGTCTTCGAACAGCTCCTTGCGCTCCTGAGCTTTGCGCTGCTTGATGGAGATGACAAGTTGATCGCGCGCCGCGGCAAGTTCCGCCGGGCTGGCGACGATCTTCTCGGCAACCTTGGCCACGATGACTTGAGCGCCGATGTTGATGGGGCCAACCAAGCTACCCACGGGCTTGGTGAAAGCCTCCTGAAGGTACGTGGCCGGTCCGATGCCGTCGGCTGCGCCTTCCACGGTGAACGGCTGCGTACTCTTCACAGTGCCGCCGATGGCTTTGGCCATCGCATTCAGGTCACCGGTTCCGATCATGCCCTTCAGCTTCGCCATGGTTTCCTGCATGCGCTGCTGGCCCAGCACGCCGGCCTTCTGGTTGATGAGCGTCTCGCGAATGGTGCCTTCGATGTCGGCCAAGGTCGCCGGACGGGACGCCTGTACTTCGGTGACCGCGACGACTCCGAGCTTGTTCTGCGCTACCTGCATCACCTGAGAAACTTCACCCTGACGGAGGCCCGCGAGCGTGGCGCTGAGTTCGGGACTGGTTCCGACTTCAGGAATCGGCGAGTTGGCAGCAGCGTTCTGGACGAACGTGTGAATCAGGTTGTACTTGGCCGCGATCTGCGGAGCGGTTTGCGGGGCACGCGCCAATTCGGCACGCGCTTTGTCGATGTTATTCTGCATCGTGGAGTACACGGCATCGCGCTTGCGCTCGGTGGCGAGTTCCGCCTTCACTTCTTCGAAGGGCTTCACCTTGGCAGGCATCTTCTCGAGGACCTGCAGGATGTGGAAGCCGTACTCGGTTTTGACGAGTTCTCCGATCTCCTTTACGTTGCGGCTGAAGGCGGCCTGCTCGAACGCGGGCACCATCTGACCACGAACCACTTCATACTCGCCGCCGGTTTCCTTGGATCCGGGATCGTCCGAGTGCTGCTTGGCGAGAGCGGCGAAGTCGGCTCCGCCGCGGGCTTGCTTGAGGATGTCAGCGGCCTTAGCCTGGAGCTTGGCGGTTTCTTCCGGGGACTTGCCGGTGGTGGAGATGAGGATGTGCCGGACCTTCACCTTCTCGGGAAGGCGGTAGCGATCTAGGTTGGCGCTGTAGGCGGCCCGCAGGTCATTCTCGCTGACCTCGATCGCGGCGCCCATGCGGGCTTCGTCGGCGATCAACAAGTGGAAGGAGCGCTTTTCAGGGCTCATGAACTGGCCGCGATTGGCGTTGTAGTAGGCTTCGATATCGGCCTGAGAGACGGTGACTTCCGAGCGGGTTTCCTTGGGTTCCCACGCGATGTAATCCACCTTGACCTTGTCGTTTTTGCGGTGGAACTCGGTTTCGACCTCCGCCGGGGTTACGATGGCGCCTTCGAGCGCGATGTTCTGCAACTTCAGGAGCATCAGGTTGGACCGGATATTGCGTTCGAACTCCTCGATGGTCAGACCTTGTTGCGCGAGGTACGCGGCATACGCCGAGCGGTCGAAGTTGGCCGACGCCAGTTGCGGCAGCATGGAGCGGATGGCGTTGGCGACATCGGCGTCGCTGACGCGGAAGCCCATGCGCTCGGCCTGATAGGCGACGGCGCGCTCGGTAATCATCTGGTCGATCAACTGCGGTACGTAGTGCTGCACCATCTCCGGCGGAACGCGGCGGCTGCGGATCAGGTTCTGCATCAGCGCCTGGACTTCGCGCGCCGTGATCTCGCTTTTGCCGACTTCGGCCACGATCATCTGATTGTCAGTGGAGGGCGCTCCAAAGCCCGGGATCATGGTGATCACCATTGACAGGGCGACGATGCCCAACAGCGCGCCAAGCAGATACCGCACCGCTTTTGCGCGGCTGCGAAACAGATCGAACATGGATGAGAAAACTCCTTAGAGGAACTACAAGTCGGACGAAACCTTCAGTATACCAATCGGGGGTACAACGAACCCCCGTCTACCAGCCCATCCGGTCCCGCAGGCCCGTGATGTGGGCCAGATGGTGATCGCAATGCCACGCGTATAACAACGCCGTAACGTCCAGACGCATCAGGCCCCGCTCCGGGTGCCGGAAGGTCCGCTGCCACTGCTCCGGAGTCATAGACCGGAGCAGGTAGGTCCAGCATTCATGCAGGCTTTCGAGCAGCCGAAGCGAAGGCTCGATCGGACCCGCGATAGCGTCCGGCAGTTTGGCCCATTCGTCTTCGGCGTACGGCTTGATTGTCGGTTCCGCCTCGGTCAATGCCAGCTTGAACCGGATGAAGCTGTTCATGTGGCTTTCGGGCACATGATGGAGCAACTGGCGCACCGTCCAGCCACCTTCGCGGTATGGAGTATCCAAGCGCTCGTCCGACCAGCCCTCGACGGCGGCGCGGAACTGCCGCGGCGCGCGCTCGATGACACTGATTGCCGGCAGCAGGTCGGACGGATTGACCTGCTCAGGCCACGCAAAGCGGCCAATAGGAAAACGGGGATCGTTCACCGAGCCATGATAACGCGCCGTTTATCGCGGCAACGCAATCATTTCCATGGCAAACGCGGCATCGAGCGACGGCAGTCCTTCGAAGACGAGCATCGTGGTGGACGGCGGCTGTTTGCCGTTGGAGAACTCGAAACGAACCTTGCCGACGGCCTCGGCAGCCGCCGTACTCAGCGGGTAAAGCCGTGCCACGACGATGTCGGCCAGTTTCGCGCTCGCCGGCGCAATCGCCTTTTCGAGGCGACCGTACGCCAAACGGATGTCCTGCTCACCCGATCCGAAGGCCATCTGCATGCCGGAGATCACGATCTTGCCGGGCCCAAGCAGCACCGCATCGGCGTAGCGGTTTTCCTTAATGCCCCGATATTCCACCGGCTTTCCGATAGGCTGCTGAACCGCGCCGACGGCTTCACATTCCACGAAGTCGCCGAGGGTGTCACGCCGGAGCTGGACGAAGTTCATCGCCGCTGCCGGGTAAGCCGAAGCGATTTTGGCGCGGACGTCGTTCACCTTGTCGAGCATGTTCATGAAGCAGGTAATGGCCTTTGGCTCGACGCCGGTCATGGCCGCCTGCAGGGGCGTAAGCGGATCGGCGACGGTGGCCGCCTGGCCCGAAATGAAGGCCAAGCCGTTCGGGTTCACAGGCTTCCTGTTGACGGACATGGCTTCGAGCACGACCTGCGCTCCGTCGAGCGGCAGGCTGCCGACCTGCACGACGGAAACGGCCGGGATCGGCTGATGCTTGTCGGTGAACATCTCGCTCACGATCGCCGGTACGCGGCGCATGTCGCCCGATCCGGCTACAAAACCGCGGATCTTGACGATTTGCGCGCCCCTGGCGTTTGTCCAAAGGGCCTTGATCGCATCCTTAATCTGCTGCGAAAGCAGACCTTTAGAAGATAAGGGCGATATGTGGAAACCCAAGCGCTCGGTATCGGCTACGACGGTGAGCGGCGGGTCCTTCGGCAGTTCCAGAACCTGCGTGATTTCCGGCGGTTCCTTCTTGGGCTTCTTCTTCTTTTGCGCAAGCGCGGAGCTTGGCAGCAGGAGCGTTCCGATGGCGATACAAATGGCCAGACGGGCTTGCATGATTCGTCCTCATTCTAGCAGTTGCCATCGATCAGCCAATCTGCTATTCTGCCTCTACTTATTGGCATGGTAACGGGCATCCAATTTGACGAGCAGTCAGCCATTCCGATCTACCGGCAACTTGCCGATGGAATTGCGGAGCGAATCCGCACTGGCGCACTTGTTGATGGCGAACGGCTGCCCCCGACCAGGGAATTGGCTGGTCGACTTGGACTGAATCGCACTACGGTTTCGGCCGCGTATGAAGTTCTGGAATCCGAGGGATTGATTAAGGGCCATGTGGGACGCGGCAGCTATGTCCATTACAAGACAACTGCCCCGACGGAGCCGTCCGGGACGATCAGCTTTGCGTCTTCGCGGCCTGCTGAGGATGAGTTCCCGGTGGCGGCTTTTCAGGCCACGTGCCGGGAAGCGATTAGCGGACCATCGGCCCATGCGATTCTGCAGCTCGGGTCGCCGTCGGGATTTGCGCCGCTGCGTCAGTATCTGCTGGATGAAGCTCGGGCCGAAGGCGTTGTTGGGCCGGGGGACGACATTCTGATCACCAGCGGCTGCCAACAAGCGCTCGATTTGGTGCAACGGGTTCTGGCTCCCGCGGGTACCACTGTTGCGATTGAAGATCCGGTGTATCACGGCCAGCGCAATGTGTTCGTGCGAAGCGATGTGCGTCTGGCTCCAATCGCCGTGGGGGACGCGGGGGTTGACGTTGACCGGATCGGGCGGGTGTTTGCGCAGGAGCGACCGAAGCTGGCGGTGCTGACTCCCAATTTTCAGAATCCGACCGGAACCACGATGCCGTTGGCTGCTCGCGAAAGTGTCGCGGGGCTGGCGGCCGAGTTTCAGGTGAGTATCGTCGAGAACGATATCTACGGAGGCTTGCGGTACACGGGCGAGCCGCTGCCGACCGTGAAGCGACTGGGCGGCACGATGCTGATTCGCAGCTTCTCGAAGATTGCGTTCCCAGGTTTGCGCGTGGGCTGGATCATTGCGCCGAAGCCGATGATCGCGAGTTTGACCGCTGCGCGTCAGTGGTGCGATCTGCATACCGACCAGCTTTCGCAGGCGGTTCTGCTGCGCTTTGCCGAGTCGGGTCGTTTGGCCGAGCATGTCGCTCGAACTCGTGAGATGGGTCGCGAGCGGCTGACGGCTGCGCTGGCGGCTTGTGAGAAGTATCTGCCGGAGGGCTCCTCGTTTACGAAGCCCGAGGGCGGAATGAGTGTTTGGGTGCGATTGCCCGAACCGCTGGACGCATCGGAACTGTTGCCGCGTGCGCAACGCGAGGGTGTTACGTATTTGCCAGGTAAGCATTTTGCCGTCGGACCGCACGAGGCCGGAACCCTGCGACTCAGCTTTGGCGGTTTGTCGCCTTCGCTGATCGAGGCCGGGATTGCGCGGTTGGGCCGGTTGTTTGAACAGGAATGGCAGCAGTCGCGGAACGGGGCTTCGCAATTCGAACCCATTTCGGCGCTGGTATAGGAGAAAGGACCTATGTATCTGGACGAGCAGTTTCGATTGAAAGTGGGCCTGGCCGAGATGTTGAAGGGCGGCGTCATCATGGACGTCACCAACGCCGAGCAGGCCTTGATCGCGGAGAAGGCGGGCGCGGCCGCGGTGATGGCGCTGGAACGGGTTCCGTCGGACATCCGCAAGGAAGGCGGCGTGGCTCGGATGGCGCCGATCAGCAAGATCCGCGAGATTATGCAGACAGTCTCGATCCCGGTGATGGCGAAGGCGCGTATCGGCCATTTCACGGAGGCTCGGATATTGGAATCGCTCGAAGTGGATTACATCGACGAGAGCGAAGTGCTGACGCCGGCCGATGAGGAGCATCACATTGACAAGCGCGATTTCCGCGTGCCGTTTGTGTGCGGGGCTCGGAACTTGGGCGAGGCGCTGCGACGGATTGCCGAGGGCGCGGCGATGATTCGCACCAAGGGCGAGGCCGGGTCGGGCAATATCGTTGAGGCGGTGCGTCACATTCGCACCATCGTGAAGGAGATGAAGCAGCTCACGGTGCTCGGCAAAGAAGAGCTGATGGTGGAAGCCAAGAGGCACCAAGCGCCGTACGAGCTGATCCAGTATGTGGCTGAGCATGGCAAGCTTCCGGTTCCGAACTTCTCGGCGGGCGGCATTGCGACTCCGGCGGATGCGGCGCTGGTGATGCAGTTGGGTGCGGAGGCGGTGTTCGTGGGCTCGGGGATCTTCAAGTCGTCCGATCCTGAAGCACGGGCGCGCGCGATTGTGAAAGCTGCCACCTATTACAAGGACCCGTCGAAGCTGCTGGAGGCTAGCGAGGATCTGGGCATGGCGATGCCGGGGCTCGACGTGAGCAAGATTCCCGAAGCCGAGCTGATGCAGACTCGGGGCTGGTAAGCGGCCGTGGAAAGGAAGAAGCGCGTTGGAGTGCTCGCGCTGCAGGGCGACTTCGAGGCTCACCGGAATGCTTTGGAGCGAGCCGGCGCGGATGCGGTGGAGGTGCGTACCGCTGAAGAGCTGGCTCGCGTTCAGGGCCTGGTGATTCCGGGCGGCGAAAGCACGACCATGCTGAAGCTGCTGGACGTGACTGGTATGCTGGAGCCGTTGCGAGAGTTCGGCAAAACGAAGCCAATTTTCGGCACTTGCGCCGGCGCAATCCTGATCGCGAAGAAGGTGACCAATCCGCTGCAGGCGTCTCTGGGACTGATGGATATCGAGGTGGAACGCAATGCTTATGGGCGCCAGCTCGACAGCCGTGTGGTGCGATTGGAGCCGGATGGAGTAGAGGCGGTGTTTATTCGCGCTCCGATCATTCGCAATGTCGGCTCGGACGCCAAGGTGCGGATGAGCTACAACGGCGACCCGGTTTGGGTGGAACAGGGCCGGCACATGGTCACGACATTCCATCCTGAGTTGGGGTTGGACGATCGCATTCATCGGACGTTCCTGGACAAGGTGGAATGAAGAAACGCGTGCTGTTCGTGTGTATCGGCAACATTTGCCGGTCGCCGATGGCTGAAGCGATGGCTCGCAAGTACGGGTCGGACGTGCTGGAGGTGGCGAGCGCAGGATTGGCTCCCGCGCTGGGCAATACTCCCTTTACGCGGAGTGTGTTGACGGAGAAGAACGTCGACTTGGGCGATCATCTGCCGCGGCGCTTTCGCGACATCGATATTAAGTCGTTCGACCTGGTGGTGAACATTTCGGGCTCGCCGCTGCCGAAGAATCTTGGCGTTCCGGTGGAAGAGTGGAACGTTGACGATCCGATGGGCGGGAGCGAGGACGAGTTCCGGCAGGCCAGGGAAACCCTGGAGATGCTGGTGATGCGGCTGGTTTTGCGGGCCCGATTGGGTAAACTCTGATTGACAGAATCGCGCGCGGTTGGCGACAATGGTTGCTGTCAACGTAGCGTGCGGATGTGGCGGAACTGGCAGACGCGCATGGTTCAGGTCCATGTTCTCGCAAGGGAGTGAAGGTTCAAGTCCTTTCATCCGCACCATTCTTCTTTTCCTTCCTGGTTTTGAAAATCCTTCTTAGTTTGGGTTGATTGGGTGCTTGCGGTCTGGCCGGCTTTTGCGGCCTTTACCAGGGTGAGCGTGGCGGTAGCGGCTGGGACGAGTTCCTCTTGTGGCTCGGGTTCGGGTTGCGAATCGAAGGCAATTTGCCGGGATGGACGGGCGGTAGTCAGGCGTTCTTCGCGGAGGCGGTCCTTCTGCACTTTGCGAAGGGTTTCGATGGCTCCAAAGTAGGCTCGCTCGATTTTGGTAGTGTGGCGCTCGATGTTCTGAAGGGTGTCCTCTTTGACGGCGATGACTACGGCTAGGGCTTCGTCGTCGTTGTCGAGATTGACGGCGTCGGATATATCGTTGCGGCGCTTGAGGCCTCGGATTTCCAGGTCGAAGGCGGCAGTTTCGGCTCGGCGGGCCCGGAGCAGTCGCCAGTAGCTGTTGGCGATGACTTGGACGAGCGAGGCTTCGACGGCGTTGGCCGGGTTGTAGGTTGCGACGAACGCTTCGCGGAGTTCGGCGTAGGAGCTTGGGTCCTCGTGCGGGAGGACGGCTGTGGATGCGGTCATGCCGTGCTTGAGGGCGTTAAATTTGGCGACTGCTTTGCCGAGGTCCGTGACAGGGCCGGTGGATTTTTGCGCGTTACGGCGGTTTGCTTCGATTTGTTTTTGCGTGGCCATGTTCGATGGGCCTCCTTCGCTTTAATGGGAAAAGGCCGGCTCGCCCTTGCGTTTGGGCGGTCCGGCCTCTTCTGCTTTGGAGTGTAGCTCGGGGTGTCAAGCTTTCGAGGTTCGATGGCGGGGTTGGGGGTTGTGGGAGGGCTGTATTTATTGGGGCCCGACGATTTTTGGCGGCGCGTGAATGGCTATGGAGTGTGGGTCGAATTCAGGCGCGATAACCGCGCTCGATCGATGGAACTGAGGGATTGCTTCGGAGCGTGATCGATTCGACTCTCGACGATGTGATTGCGGGATCATGGTTGTGCGAGAGCCATGCAGATTGTGATTAATATCCCGGAGGAGTTGGGGCGCGCGCTCCCAAACGGATCGATGGTTCCACAAGAGACCGGCAAGGGCTCTGACAGCGAAAGCGCCTCGGCTGAAGCCAAGCAGGAAGATGAAATCCGTCTCGGGACTTTCCTAAGTCCGCGCAAGAGACTGGTAGATCTTGCGGAGGTTGGAGTTGAGGCTTCCTCGATACGTGCGAGGTCGAGCGACCGCACCAGATGCGAGACGTTCGATCCGCTTTGTTGAAACGTGTTACCCGTCCGTCGGAGCAGATGACGATAGTTCGCCGGTGGGCGGGCATAGCCGGATGTGTGGTTACGTCCCCCGCACCATATCACGTTCCGAGGTCAGGTTGCGGAATGCTTTGCATTGGCTGTACCATTCGTCAGGAGTTCACGCGTGAGTCCTGCATCGGTGGAGAAGGTTGCGCCTGCGAATCAGCGGTGGGGCATCGCAATGGTGCTCAGCAGCGCTATCGCGATTAGTTATTTGGACCGGCAGACGCTGCCCGTTGCGATTGCGGCGATTCAGCGCGATATACCGATCTCCAACGTTCAGTTCTCTCAGTTGCAGGCCGCGTTTCTTGTGGCCTATGCCGTGATGTACGCAGCAGGCGGGAAGTTGATCGATGTTTGGGGGACCAAGATCGGGTTTGCGGTGATTATGGTCGCCTGGTCGGCGGCTTGCGCGGGGCATGGGCTCGCTACTGCTTTTGCGGGGCTGGCGGTTTGCCGGTTTCTGCTCGGGATGGGGGAAGGCGGCGGATTTCCCGCAGCTACGAAGGCTGTTGCCGAGTGGTTCACTCCCGATCAGCGGTCGACTGCCATGGGCATGATCAATGCTGGAACCGCAGTGGGTGCGGTGATTGCGCCTCCGGCGATCGCGGCGATTATTGGGCTTTGGGGTTGGAGGTGGGTGTTCTTTATCACGGGTGCGTCGGGGCTCCTATGGACGCTGGTTTGGATGCGCACTTACCATACACCCACGGTGGCCGCTAGTGCTGGCGCCGCGATTCCATGGCGCCGTCTGCTCGGGATGCGTGAGGTGGTTGGGCTCGTGTCTGCGAAGTTTTTGAGTGACGCAGCTTGGTATTTTTATCTGTTCTGGCTTCCGAAGTACTTGTACGACGTGCGCGGCTTCGATACCAAGCAGGTCGGCGCGTATGGCTGGATTCCTTATGCGGCGTCGGGTATCGGCAGTTTGGCGGGCGGGTGGTTTTCGAGTTATCTGCTACGACGCGGTACTCGGTTGAATTCTGCTCGCAAGATTGCGCTTGGCGCGAGCGCGGCGTGTATGCCTTGGATCTTCTTTGTTACGCAGTCGCCGGTGGAACTCGCTCTGGTGCTGTTTAGCTTGGCGTTCTTCGGGCAGCAGTCCTGGTCAACGCTGGTGATGACGCTGCCGGCGGATTTGTTTCCTCGCAATACGGTCGGCGCCGTGGCTGGGCTGGTTGGTTTCGGCGGCGCGATGGGTGGTGTTGTTTTCGGTTTGGTGGTGGGACGGCTGCTCGATTCAGGGCTGGGGTATGGACCGGTGTTCGCGATGGTGAGCTCCATGCATGTGACGGCGTTCGGGATCTTGCTGGTGGCGATTCCTCGCGTTGAGGCGCTACGGGCGGACTAGACTCGCTTGCGTCCGCTTCGCGCGGTGAGACCGCGACGGCTCGCTTTGGAGAGCACTGCGATCTGCGTTTGCCGATCCGTTTGCTCGCGATCCTTCATGGCGCGTACGAGCAGGCTTTTGGCATCGAGCAGATGCTCTTCCATGCGCCGGCGGGCGTCCTCAGGCTTGCGTTTACGGATTGCCTCGAAGATACGGCGATGCAGATTGAGCGTGTGGTCCGGGGTTACCAACTGCGAGGTGAGGCGGATCATGTTCTCCAGAGACCTGTGGACCACAGCGAACATCTGGCCGCAAACGCGGTTCCCGGCTGCGCGAAAGATGGCTTGATGGAACAACAGATCGTGCGCGGTGAGGCGCGACGGATCTCCGGTTTGCATTGCGATGAGTTCTCGGCGGATGTCGGCGATGTCTTCGTCGGAGGCTCGGTCAGCGGCACGGGCGGCGAGCGCCGGCTCGACTATGAGGCGGGCTTCCATGAGCTCGTGAAAGGAGATGCCGTCGAGCAGGATGAGGAACTCCATCGGCTCGCCGAGGATGCGCTGAGCGCCCGAGTTGAGGTACGTTCCATCGCCTACGCGTTGCGAGATCACACCCATGATCTCGAGAACCTTGAGAGCTTGACGGAGGGATGAGCGGCTGACTCCGAAGGTTTCGGCCAACTCGCGCTCGGCCGGGAGTCGGCCGCCGGGCAGCAGCGCGCCTTCGGCGATGAGCTTCTTGAAAATTCCAATCAGTTTGACGGTGACGTCGTCTTTGGCGGACGCGGCACGAGCAGGAACGGCCCTCATGGTTGGACCAATGCTAACACGGCGAGTGCCGAGCCCCGAGTCACTTTCCGGGGTGAATCAGGTTAGACCCACTTGTCATGGGCAAGAATTGGTTATACCATTCTCCAAGCAGGTTACTCGGCGGCTGTGCCGCTCCAAGGGAGTTCACCATGTTGCCTGGTCTCTTTCCGCGCTTGCGGCGGATGGTTAGTCTTTCGCTGCTTACAGCCGGCTTCCTTTTCTCCCAGATTCAGACGGGACGTTTGGCGGGAACGGTCTTCGATCCGAATAAGGCCTCGGTACCGAACGCGACCATCATCGTGACTGAGACCGCCACGAATGTGTCGCGCCAAACGATCTCCAACGCTACGGGCGCATATCTACTGCCCACGCTGAATCCCGGAGTGTATGAGGTGTCGGTTACGGCGCCGGGCTTTCGGACAACGCGACGAACTGGCGTGGAGATGCAAGTGGGTAAGGACCTGCTGCTCGATCTGGATCTGCAGATCGGAGAGACGTCGACCAGTATTGAAGTGACCACGGAAGTGCCGCTACTCAATTCCGAGTCCGGCAATCTGGGTCACGTGATGACCAACAAGCAGATCGTGGACCTGCCGTTGAATGGGCGCGGGTTCAGCGATCTGGCCCGGCTGACGCCGGGCGTGGTGTCGCTGCCTGGGACGGGGAATGTGACGCGCATTCGTCCGGAGGCGGTAAATGGAACCACGATTAGCGGTGTACGTGGACGGCAGGTGTCGTTCTATCTGGATGGCGCGGATACGAGCGAGCAGCATCAGGGAGGGAGTTGGATTCAGACGTCAATCGATGCGCTGCAGGAGTTCAGCGTTCAACAGAACGCGTATTCGGCTGAGCATAGCCGTTCTGGGAGCTTCTTCAATGCGATTACCAAGTCGGGGACGAACCGTGTGCACGGGACGCTATATGAGTTTCTTCGCACTGAGAAGTTAGATGCTCGGAACTTCTTTGCTCGCGATCGGGCGCGGTTGAAGCGCAATCAGTTCGGTGCTTCAGCCGGCGGTCCGGTAGTGCTGCCCAAGCTTTATGATGGAGCGAATCGCACGTTCTTTTTTGTGAACTACGAGGGGATGCGCGAGCGGCAGGGCAATGTGATCAGCCGCAACAGTCCAACGCCTGAGATGCTGCGGGGCGACTTCAGCGGGATCCGGAACCTTATCTATGATCCTTTGACGACAGTCCCGAATGCATCCGGCACAGGCACGATTCGGACCGCGTTTCCGGGAAATATCATTCCGTCGAACCGGCTTTCTCCGCAGGCCCAGTTCTTCAATCAGTTTCTGACTACAGCTTCGACGCCCGGCGGGCAGTTCGTGTTCTCGCCGTCGACCGCGGTGGATACCGACCAGCTCACCACGCGCCTGGATCATACGATCAACGACAACCATCGCGTGTTCTTCCGCTGGAGCTTGAATAACAATCGACTGAGCGAGCCGGGCGGGTCGCCGCTGTTGGGCACTGCCGATTCGAAGACTCGGGGGCAGAATTATACGATCAGCATCACGAGCAATGTGCGGGCGAATCTTGTAAATGAATTTCGGTTCAACACGCTTTATGGGTTGATTGATTTGAAGCCGTACCTGCTGGGTCGCGACTTCAATGAAGAGGCGGGCATCACGGGGTTGGAGGAGACTCGGCGGAGCTTCGATACGGGGTCCTTCCCGGATTTTAGCTGGTCGGGGTATACGGGACTGACGGGCTCGGCGTTCGATCAGAGGCCGAAGACGCAGGATCGCTACACGCGCGAGTTCGTCGACAATTTGACCTGGATCAAGGGCAAGCACGTGCTGAAGTTCGGGACGAAGATCCGGTACTACTCGTGGCTGGGAACGGATAGCAAGGAGTACATGGGCCTTTGGAACTTCAACGGCCAGAATACGGAGAATCCCGCGAGCACGGCGGGGACGGGCGACTCGTTTGCTGACTGGATGCTGGGTCTGCCGTCGAGCGCCAATCGCGCGTACCCTTCGGATACTTTCGGGGGCGACTATACCGCGTGGCACTTCTTTGTGCAGGACGATATCAAGGTTACGCCGAAGTTGACGTTGAACATGGGGCTGCGGTATGAGTACACGCCGTTCGCGTCGGCGTTTCGTGGACAGACGGGGACGTTTGACGGGACACAGGCTCGGCCGATCATTGTTGCGAGTGAGACGGCTGAGCCCGACCTGGGCGCGCAGCCGGCCGCTGCCACGGCTTACGGCTATTTGAGGGACTTGATTCAGACGTCGAGCGAAGCGGGCTTGCCTTACTCGATTACGCGTCCGGATAAGAATCAGTGGGCGCCGCGTTTTGGATTCGCCTGGCGGCCGATTGGAGAGCGCACGGTGCTGCGCGGCGGGTATGGAATTTTCTTTGAAGGCGAGTATACCGACAGCCGCGTGAATCTTTTCATGCCGCCATTTCTGCTGAGAGAGACGGCGCTGGCGGATCGCAACGTAGTTCCGACGCGCACGCTGGGGAACTTCTTCCTGGGCGCGCCGCTGGGGTCGCGCAACAGCACTGTCGATCTGACGCCGACCTATACCGATTTGAATATGGGCTATGACCAGCACTGGAATTTTGGGATCCAGCAACAGTTGGCATCGACGCTTGTGATCGATCTGGAATATGTCGGCAATAAGGGCACGCATATTCAGAGCAACAATGCGTTCAATATCCCAGATCCAGGGCCTGGGTCGGTTGCGGCGCGAAGACCGTTCCCGCGCTTCGGGCCGTTCAGTTATATCTCGAGTGACGCTTCCACGACATATCACGCGCTGCAGGCGAAGCTGGAGAAGCGGTTGTCGGCGGGCTTGTGGTTCCTGGGGTCGTATACGTTTTCAAAGAGCTTGTGGACTGCGAACACTCCGGCAGCGGGCGGGCGGTACCGGTTCGAGCGCGGGCCATCGGAGTTTCATGTGCCGCACACATTTGCTTTCAGCTACGGATATGAGCTGCCCTTCGGTCGCGGGAAGCAGTTGTTGTCGGATTCGAATGGGTTCACGAATGCGCTGCTGGGTGGGTGGCAGATGCAGGGCATCCTGATCTTCCGGAGCGGGGTTCCGTTCACGCCGACGGTGTCTCGCGATGTGGCAAACACGGGCGTGGGCGGGCAGCGGCCGAACCGAATTGCGAACGGGAAGCTGGACGATCCTACGTTAGAACGCTGGTTTGACGTGGCTGCTTTCCAGGTTGCGCCGAACTTTACTTACGGCAATTCGGGACTCCGCATTTTATATCCGGACATTGTTCGCACGATCGATTTTTCGATGTTTAAGAACTTCCAGATCAGCGAAGGCTCGCGCTTGCAGTTCCGGTGGGAGGTGTTCAATCTGCCGAACACTCCCAGCTTTGCGGCGCCGAACTCCGTTGTGGACGGGCCGGTTGCCGGTCGTGTGACGGCGACTTCCACGGACCCGCGACAGATGCAGGTCGCATTGAAATACACTTTTTGATAATCAACCATGAGACGGACCTTTCTTTTATTTGCTGCTCTGCTTCCGGTACTCGCGCAAGAGCGTGTGACGATTCGCGTTGACGCTGCCACCGCGCGTGGACCCGTACGACCCGTGTACAGTTTCTTCGGGTACGACGAGCCGAACTACACGTACATGAAGGACGGCCAGAAACTGCTGACGGAGCTTGCCGCCTTGAGTCCAGTGCCGGTGCATGTGCGTGCTCACAACATGCTGACGACCGGGGATGGCAAGGCTGCGTTGAAGTGGGGCTCGACGAACGCGTATACCGAAGATGCGAACGGCAATCCTAAGTATGACTGGACGATTGTGGATCGAATCTTCGACACGTATGTCGAGCGCAAGATGAAGCCGATGGTGGAGATCGGATTCATGCCGGAAGCGCTATCCACAAATCCTCAGCCGTACCGGCATAACTGGGATCCGTCGCAGCCCTACAAGTCCATCTACACGGGCTGGGCATATCCACCGAAGGATTACAAGAAGTGGTCGGAGCTGATTTATCAGTGGGTGAAGCACTCGGTGGAGCGGTATGGTCGCGAGGAAGTGGCGAGCTGGTATTGGGAAGTTTGGAATGAGCCGAATATTCCCTACTGGCAAGGAACTCCGGAAGAGTATTTCAAGCTGTACGACTATTCGGTTGACGCGGTGAAGCGGGCGCTGCCGGGTATACGCGTCGGCGGACCGACGAGCACCGGTCCGGGGTCGCCGAACGCGGCCAAGTTCTTGAAGGATTTTCTGGAGCATGTGGTGCGCGGCAAGAATTATGCTACGGGCAAGACGGGTTCGCCGATTGACTACATCACGTTCCATGCCAAGGGTCGACCGAAGGTGGTGGATGGGCATGTGCAGATGGGCAGCGAGTTCCAGATGCGCGACATCGACCAGGGCTTCGCGATCGTGGCTTCGTTTCCGGAGTTAAAGAAACTGCCGATCCTCATCGGAGAATCGGATCCGGAGGGGTGTGCGGCGTGCTCGGTGCGGTTTAATCCGCAGAATGCTTATCGCAACGGCACGATGTATTCGAGCTACACGGCGGCGACGTTTGCGCGTAAGTTCGAGTTGGCGGCTCGGCATGGTGTGAATTTTGAGGGCGCGGTGACATGGGCGTTCGAGTGCGAGGACCAGCCGTACTTTGACGGCTTTCGCGATCTTGCGACGAATGGCATCGACAAGCCGGTGTTGAATGTGTTTCGCATGATGGGGATGATGCGGGGCAATCGCGTAGATGCTTCGAGTTCACAGCAGTTGAAGCTGGATGAGATGTTGAAGGGCGGAGTGAAGCAAGGCGGGGATGTCGGCACGGTCGCGAGTCGGGAAGCGAACCGGGTGAATGTGATGGTGTGGTTTTATCACGACGACGATGTGGCATCGCCCGATGCGCAGATCGATCTGCAGGTGGCGGGAATTCCTGCGACCGCGTCGCGCGTACTGGTGCGGCATTATCGCGTGGACAAGGATCACAGCAATTCGTATACGGTGTGGCAGCAGATGAACTCGCCGCAAAAGCCGACGGCGGAGCAGTATAAGGCGTTGGAGAAGGCTGGGCAGTTGGCGATGGTCGGGTCGCCTGCGTGGACGCCCGTGAAAGCAGGCGCGTTGACGCTGCCGTTCAGTTTGCCACGGCAAGGTGTGTCGCTGGTGCAGATCGAGTGGTGACATAATCGTCGGAGTGAGAGCAACTACACTCCTTCTGGTTGCGGCCAGCGCGTATTCGGCCACGGTCGCCGAGCGAATGCGCGAGATGATCGACAAGCGCGAGATTCCCGGCGCGGTTACGGTTGTGGTGAATGAGAAGAAGGTCACTCATCTGGAGGCGATTGGTCACGCCGATCCGGAAGGCAAGGTTCCGCTCGCCACCGATGCGATTTTTTGGATTGCGTCGATGACGAAGCCGATCACGGCGACGGCTGTGCTTCAGATGCAGGAGGCAGGCAAGCTGTCGATTGACGATCCGGCTTCGAAGTACATCCCCGAGTACGCGAATCTAAAGACGAAAGACGGCAAGCCGGTGACAATCACGCTGCGTCATATGTTGACGCATACTTCGGGCCTGGCCGAGGCTGCGCGCGCCGAGTCGGCTGAAGCGAAGAAGCTGGCGGATCTGATTCCGGTGTTTGCTTCCAAGCCGGTGTTATTTGAGCCAGGGTCGAAGTGGCTGTATTCGCAGTCGGGGATCAATTCGCTGGGACGGATCGTGGAGATTGTGTCAGGGGAGCCGTTCGAGGTTTACCTGGAGAAGCATATCTTCGCGCCGTTGAAGATGAAGGATACGACCTTCTATTTGACGGAGAAGCAGATGTCGCGGCTGGTGACTCCGGCCCGGCTGGAGAACGGCGTCCTTTCGGCGACGGGGAACATCATTCTTGGAAAGGCCTCGCCGACGTCTCGGGACCGGTATCCGGCGGCCAATGGCGGGCTGTTTTCGACTGCTTCGGACTATGCGCAGTATGTGCGGATGCTGTTGAACGACGGGACTCTGGATGGGACGCGCATTCTGAAGCCTGGGAGCGTGAAGCTGATGCGGACGATTGCTACCGGCACGCTGCAGGCGGGGTTCATTCCTGGGCATGGATGGGGGCTGGGTGTGGGTGTTGTGCGGGAGCCGCAGGGGATGACGCGGATGCTGTCGCCGGGGACTTTCGGCCATGGCGGGGCGTACGGGACTCAGGCTTGGATTGATCCGGTGAAGAAGGTAGGGTACATCCTGATGGTGCAGCGTTCGAACTTTGGGAATAACGATGGTTCGGCGGTGCGGATGGCGTTTCAGGAGGCGGCTGCTGGGGTGAAGTGAGGAGAGGGTCGAGCCATCAGGGACCGTTAGGTTCTATGATTGACCAAGCTCGCACGGACTGCTAAAGGCCGGCAAGCTTCTTTCCGATTGTAGAAGTATGCCGCAGCTCGTAGTGGGCGGGCAGCGCAGCCCCCACTTTCGACGGATGGCGGGCCATCGCCATTCTCTTAGTGATGGGATCCCGCGCCGCTACGGGATTCTACTCGACCCGGGATGACTATTATGCGCATTCCCTTGGGTGTACGGCGCGTTCGGAGTAGATGTCTTTTTTGGGCTCAGCGGTCTGCTTATTACGCCGGTGCTGCTCGAAGAGAGTGCCAGGTCCGGAATCCGGCTGAAGGCCTTTTCCATTCGCCGGGCCTTCCGCATCCTTCCGCCCGCTCTCGCTTACATCGCGGTGATTGGGTTAACGGGATTGATCGTGAGTTGGCCTGAGTTTGTGGGCTCGGTGTTGTTTTTTCGCAACTACGTCTCGTCTGCCATCAGTTCGTTTGCGACGCAACATTTATGGTCGCTGTCGGTGATCCTGGCCGGAACCGCGCTGAATGCGACCACACGACTGGCGCGCATTCTCGACTGGCGCTTCCTGCGATGGATCGGAAGGATTTCTTACAGCTTGTACTTGTGGCAGCAGGTGTTTCTTATGCCGGGTTGGGGCCTAAGATCCATGTGGCAGGCGTGGCCCCTTAACGTTGGCGCAGTTCTCGGGTGTGCAGTGCTTAGCTACTACATTCTGGAGCGACCGATGATATCGATCGGAAGGCGCTTGGCCGGCCGTCTAGACAGCACTCCGCGAGAGTCGCCGCTCATGGAGCCCGAAGTGAGCGGGCCGGTGGTTTTGCCTTCGCGTTAGAACGCTCGCGCGGCATTTAAGCCGCTGGAGGCCATCGCTCACTTGATCGCCATCTTCTCCAGGGCGTCGCCTCCCGCGGGCAGGGCCGTGGCGCCGGGTTTGAAGCCGTTTAGTTCCAGGATATAGGCGACGATGTTTGCGTATGTCTCAGCGGGCAGGGATGCTGGGGCGGCGGGGGGCATGGTCTTGTGCGACTTATCGTATAGGGCTTTGACTGTGCGGTTGAACCATGTCGTCCTGAAGTACTCGCCTGCGAGGGGCGTGCCCATTGTGCCGTTGGTCATGCTGCTGCCGTGGCAGACGGCGCAATTCGCGTTGTAGGCGGTCTTGCCCACGGCGGCTTGCGCGGCCGTGAATTGCGGTGGCGTGGCGTTGGCTATCGCGGCGGAAGAGGCTCGGGGTTCGTCGGGCTGGGGCTTGGCGGCCTGGCTGATTAGTTTCGGCTCCTCGGTCTCTTTGCCTGTGCCTTCGCCGGTGTAGGTGAAGGCCAGGATGGCGCCGGAATCCTGCATGCGGCGCGCGACTCCTCCTGCCATCGATTGCGATATACCGCCCGCGTCCGTCGCTACATAGATTGTCTTGCCGTCCGGGCTCACGGCCGTGTCCCGGAAGCGGTTCTCGGATTGGAAGTAGCGGGACATGTGCCCGGCTGACGCTTGGCCGTTCGGCTTCAGAGGCACTACGTAAAGTGAGCCGCGCTTGAGCGTGGTCACAAAGAGTACCCGGTCCCAACCGGGGATGCCTTTCGATTGATAGTGCTCAATGCTGGACGCGGCGACGGTGGGCCAGCAGATGAAGTTGACGCCGCGGCAGGCAGGATCGCTGAAATTGTAATCGTTCGGAACCGTGAACATCGTCGCCAGCGGGTCGATCATCGGCTTGGTGAATGCCGATTCGGGCTCGCGCGGCACCGACGGGTGGATCGCGAGATCGCTGAACCGGATTTGCGAACACGGAGTGGTCGCCTCGGCCCAGCGCGCGAACTCGTATGCCTTGTTGTCTTTGAGTCCGGCAACGTGCGGCCAGCCGTAGTTGCCGCCCGGCTTCAGGATGTTTACTTCATCGTCGGTCTTAGGGCCCTGCTCGGATGAGTAGATAGTTCCATCGGGCGCGAAGTCGAGGCCCTGCGGGTTGCGGTGGCCGTAGGTGAAGACGTGGCTGATTACGCCGTTGATCTTGGGATTGTCGTTGGGGATGGACCCGTCCATGTTGATGCGTAGCGACTTGCCTTGGTATGCGACGAAGTCCTTGGTCGCGATTTCTTTTTGTGTGGGCAGGCGCTGGGATTCAACCGCGAGGCAGGAGTTGCCGAGTTGATTGTGGCCCTGATCTCCGATGGTGAGATAAAGCTTCCGGTCGGGACCGATCTTCAAGCGGCCCGCCAGGTGATCGTTACCAGCGGGTAGACCTTCGATGACGGTGGTGGGATCGGAAAGGGTCTCGGCGGCCGCGTCGTACGTGAAGCGCACGATCTTCATGTAAAGAAAGCGGTACGGGCTGTCGGCGGCCGTAATGTTCGGGTCCGCGCCGCGGCCCTTGTCCTGATAGGTATAGGCCACGTACACGTGATCGGTGTTCCGGCGCTTGAGCAGGTCGGGATGCAACGCCATGCCCAAGAGGCCGTCCTGACCACCGGGGGCGGAGACTTCATCGATAGTGGCAGCCACTTTGCGGTCGCCACTTGTGGGATCGATGCGCGTGATGCGCTTGCCGCTGCGTTCGGTAAGCCAGAGTTTGCCGTCTGGACCCCATGTGATTTCCCACGGATTGGCCAGTCCCGACGCGACTACGGTTCTGCGAAACTGCTTGGTTCCGCGTTGCACGGTTTCGGGTCCGTCTTGCCCCTTAAGCTGCGCAGACAGAGTAAGGAATGTTAATAAAACTAAAGCCTGAGTATAAACGCGCACGAACATCTCCCACATAGGATGATAAGCGGCTCAGCGGGGCGGTCCGCAATTTTGATGTTTTCCTTATACGAGCCTGGATAGTTTTGATACGGCATTTATCGCCCGCTGGTTACTCTGAGGGCGCATGGCAACGATCGAACGCTCGCAGATAGAAGGCGCAACGCAGCCGAAAGTTGTGGTGGCCACCACCGTGGCATTGTCGTTCATTTCGCTGTGGCGCGCCGCGGCGGTGGTGTTGAATGACATGGCATCGACGATGTTCTACATCGGCGGAATCACCGAGCACGCCGTAGGGAAACCGGCGCCGTGGCTGGTGATGGCGGTGATGCTGTTCAGCTTTGCGGTCCGCTCGGTGTACATGGAGAGCTGCGGGATGTTTGTGCGCGGCGGAGTGTACGTGGTTGTCCGCGACAGTATGGGCGCGACGATGGCGAAGCTTTCGGTTTCCTCGCTGGTGGTGGATTACATCCTGACGGGCCCGATCAGCGCGGTGGCGGCCGGGCAGTATCTTGGCAGGCTGCTGAATGAGCTGAGCGAGTCGGGGCATCAGGTGTGGCGGGTTGACCCGAACTGGTTTTCGGTGGTGTTCAGTGTGGTGGTGACCGCTTACTTCTGGTGGAGCAACGTGAAAGGCGTTCCAGAGTCGAGCGGAAAGGCGCTGCGGATTATGCAGGTGACCACGGTAATGGTCCTGACTCTGTTGATCTGGGCGCCGATCACGCTTCTGATGCGGGGCAATGTGGCACTGCCACCCGCGCCTACGACAGCCAACCTGCAGATCTCGGCCGAATCCTGGGGATGGCTGGAAGGCACGTTCTTCACGCAACTGCCGTTTGTGATCCTGGTGGTGGCGCTGGGGCATTCGCTACTGGCGATGAGCGGCTTTGAGACGCTGGCTCAGGTTTACCGCGAACTCGCCTACCCGAAGCTGAAGAATCTGCGGTTGACCGCGAACATCATCTGCACTTACGCGCTGCTGAGTACGGGACTGATTTCGATTCTGGCGGTGATGATCATTCCCGATGCCACACGGGCGAATTACTACGACAACATGATCGGCGGCCTGGTGATGAACCTGGCGGGACCGGAAATGTTGAAGCTCGGGTTTCACATATTTGTGGTGATTGTGGGCGTGCTGATTCTTTCGGGCGCGGTGAACACCTCCCTGATCGGTGTGAATGGTGTGTTGAATCGTGTAGCTGAAGATGGCGTACTACTGGACTGGTTCCGCAAGCCACACCCGAAGTACGGCACGACAATTCGCATTCTGACCGTGATGGCGTTGCTGCAGGTGGCCACGATTGTCGCTAGCCGGGGTGACGTGCTGCTGCTGGGGGAAGCTTACGCCTTCGGCGTGGTGTGGAGCTTCGCCCTCAAGTCGATGGGTGTGTTGGCGCTGCGCTTCCAAAGGAACGATCAGGAGTATCGGACGCCTTTCAACGTGCGAATCGGGCGATATGAGCTTCCGGTCGGCCTGGCGGCGACAACGCTGGTGCTGGTGATGGTGGGAGTGGCCAACCTGTTCTCGAAGCGGACTGCCACCATCTATGGCCTGACTTTCACGGTCGCATTGTACGTTCTGTTTGTTATCTCCGAGCGAATCAATGCGCGTAAGAAGGCAGGGCGCCGCACCGAACTCGAGCAGTTCAACCTGGAGCATCAGACAGAGGTGACGAGTGACACCTTGCGGGCTCGCCCGGGATGCGTATTGGTCGCGGTGCGTGATTACCTCCGGATGCCGCACCTGTACCAGGTGCTCGAGAAGACAGATCTGCGGAGGCAGGACATTGTGGTGATGACGGTTCGGCCGTTGTCGGCGGGAGATGCCGAATATGAATTGCGGAACGACCAGGTCTTCGCCGAGTACGAGCAGGAGTTGTTCTCGCACGTGGTTGCGGCGGCGGAGAAGCAGGGAAAGGGAGTGGAACTACTGGTAGTGCCGGCGGTGAATCCTTTCGACGCGATGGTGCAGACGGCTGCCAACCTGCGCGCATCGAAGCTGGTAACCGGCGTCTCGGCGCGGATGCCGGCGGAGGAACTGGCACAACGGATCGGGCTCGCTTGGGAGCGACTGCCACAGCCGCGGCAGCCCTTTTCGTTGGAAGTGATCGCGCCGGGCAGGCCCTCGACGTTTGTGAATCTGGGACCGCATCCGCCGCGGCTTTGGCCCGAAGATGTGGATCGCTTGCACGAGCTTTGGCTGAGGCTAACGGCCGAGCCGGAGCTTGGGTCGAAGCTCCATCACAGGGATGTCGTAGGACTGGCTCTGGCTCGGCTGGAGAGCGAGTTCGCGGGGCCAAATAAGCAGGAGATTATTGCGTCGGCAAGCGGCATTGTGCAGACGCACGAATGATAATGACAACGTGAGCGTCGGGCGCGAAATTGCGTTTACGGTGGCCGTGGTTGCGGCTTGTTCGGCCGCCGCCTCAGTTCTACGCGAGGGCGTGGCTCTCGCAAATCTCGCGATGTTGTATTTATGCGGTGTGGTTACCGTCGCTTTACGGTGCAGCCAGCCTACGGCCGTATTTGGAGCGACGCTGAGCGCGGCAGCGTTCAATTTCTTTTGCGTGCCGCCCCTGCTGTCGTTTTGGGTGGAAGACATCGAATACTTGTTGACATTTGCGGCAATGCTGATGGTTGCGATGGTGATCGGCATGCAGACCGCGCACATCCGCAAGCAAGCGGCGGATGCGGCGCTGCGCGGGGACCGCAGCGAAACGCTGTATCGATTGTCGCGACGGCTGGCGGAACAGGATCGCGTATTTGAGTTGAGTCGGAGCGCGGCCGAGTATGCGTCGGAGGTGTTTCAGGGCGCGGCTGTGATCTTTCTGCCCGAGGAGGGGAAGATCAGCTTTTCCCGGCGCTCCTCTGATTTGCTGCCAATCGCTCGGGATGAGCAGCCGATCGCGCAGTGGGTGTTCGAGCATGGAAGAAAAGCGGGTCGCGGCATGGAAGCGCACGGCGGCGCATCAGCGCTGTACCTGCCCTTGAGAGGAACTCGGGATACGGTCGGTGTGATGGCGCTGGTTACGGAGAATGAGCGGTCGCTTGCGGGCGAGCAGATGCAGTTGCTGGAGGTCTTCGTACATCAGACCGCGACGGCGATTGAGAACACTCGCAGCAGGCATGCCGCACAGGCCGCCAGGGCACAAATGCAGACTGAGCAGATGCGGAGCTCGTTGCTGAGCGCGGTGTCGCATGACCTGCGGACGCCGCTGGCATCGATCACGGGCGCGGCCTCCACGCTGCGGTCGCAAGGCGAGAAGCTGCCGCCGGAGACGCGGACCGAACTGCTCGACAGCATTGCGGATGAGGCGGAAAGGTTGGGGCGGCTGGTCAGCAACTTGTTGGACATGACGCGGCTGGAGTCAGGCGTGGAACTTCGGCGGGATCTGTACCCGCTCGAAGAGATTGTGGGCGCGGCGCTGCAGCGCATGGAGCGCCAGTTGGGCGATCGAGTAGTGACGACGCGTTTGCCGGATCATCTTCCGCTGGTTTCAGTGGATGATGTGCTGCTGGGGCAACTGCTGGTGAATCTTCTGGAGAATGCGGTGAAGTATACG
>DASQDN010000319.1:0-2776 GCA_035634155.1 Bryobacteraceae bacterium
TCACCACGGTCACCGGCCCTGTAGCCGCGCCCGTGTTCGCCGATTCGCTGCGCGTCGCATCCATCTCCCAGGTACCGGAAAAGTCCGGCCGTTCCCCCTCCGCCCACAAGCTCGCAACCGCTAGCCCCAAACCCACAACCGACCTTGCCCGGACAGTACGATGCATCGAAGGTCTCCTTTACCTTAGATTCGATCCCATCCCACAAAGAAGGTTTCCTGTCCGGGCGCTAACAGTTCCTAACCCCCACCTCGCAACTCGCTCACAATCGAGCTCGTCCCACAAGCGGAGGACGCCCCGAATGAAGCTCGTTGCCAAACTCGCCATCGCGTGCATGCTGCTCACCGGAATCAGCTTCGGCAAAGATCGTAGGTGGAATCGCGATATCCGGCATTACTCGTCATACGACGACTATTCGCGGTATGGCCACAACGATGAGAGGTACGGAGCAGACCCATATCGCAACAGCCGGTACAACTCGCGAAGGCTACCGCCCGGCATCCAGAAGAAACTGCGTCGCGGCGGCTCCCTTCCCCCAGGACACGCCGGGCGCTTGAACCGAGACCGTTACCGGCTTCCCGGCTACTATCGTTAAGCGATGAAATCGGCCGTGCTATCCTTGCTATCGCAGGCGCCGGTTTGCCTGTAAAGCGTAGCTGAATTATTAAGAAATCGATTCAGCACGGTCGCCGTCTCATCATTCAACCCATGCGATCTTCTGACGTGGTTCGCGCCTGGAAAATGATCCTAGCCGGGCGAGCACCCTCCCTTTCCATCGAAATCACCCGTGAATGCCCGCTTCGCTGCCCGGGGTGCTATGCCTACGAGGACAATCATCTCGGCGGAACTGAAACCCTGCGCACACTTTCCGACTTCAAAGGCGAAGCGCTAATTCAGGGTGTGCTCGAAGTGGTCGATCGCTACAAGCCTCTGCACCTTTCCATCGTCGGAGGCGACCCGCTCGTTCGTTATCGCGAACTGGAAGTGCTGGCGCCACTGTTGATCGATCGCGGCATCCACGTCCAGGTCGTCACCAGCGCCTTCCGCCGCATTCCCGCCGGTTGGGGCTCACTCGAGCACATGAACGTATCGGTCTCCATTGACGGTCTGCAGCCCGAACACGATGTGCGTCGCAAGCCCGCCACCTACGACCGAATCCTGAAAAGCATTCACGGCGAAAAGATCACGGTGCATTGCACAGTCACTGCGCAAATGGTCGATCGGCCTGGGTACCTGGAAGAGTTTGTGCGCTTCTGGGCCGCACAGCCGGAAGTGGAAAAGATCTGGTTCAGTCTCTTCACGCCCCAGATCGGCGCTGACTTGCCGGAAATCCTTTCTCCCGCTCAGCGCGTAAAGGTAGTTCACGAGCTGATGGAGCTGCGCGAAAGATATTCTAAACTCGATCTACCGCGCTCGGTATTGCAGCAATTTCTCAAGCCGCCGTCTTCTCCCGACGAGTGCATTTTCGCGCAAACGACTGAAACAATATCCGCGGATTTAAAGACGCGAATCACGCCCTGCCAGTTCGGCGGCGAACCCGACTGCTCCCAATGCGGCTGTGTCGCTTCCATGGGACTCGCGGCGATCGGCGACTACAAGCTCGCAGGCTTCATTCCCGTGGGCAAGATCTTCACCGCTTCGAATGCCATCGGCAAAGCGCTCGCCCGCCGCCGCGCCAAGAATGAACCTCCCGTGCCGCCGCCCACCCGCCCCAGTGAACTGGTCACGCTAAGCGCCTCCGCGCCCGAGCGTGTACCCGCAACCACGGGCAAGCAGTAGCCCTAAAATTAGGAATTTTCGGGACTTGACACCCGCCACAATTGGATTACGATGGAGTCAGGAAACGATAGGAGAAGTTAGACAGCAGCTTCCGAAGGCAAGCCGCCCAACGTGGCGGACGCCGGCTGGAGAAGGAGGTTTCTATAGAACCGCCGTTCCATAAAAAGGGGCGGAGTTCCGAACTCGTTGAAGCCGGCAGTTGTAGGGTGTGCGTTCCACCGGATCCATGGCGCTTGAAACGCGCCGGCGCATTGCGCGCCTTGTGATGGCGAACCGGCATCCTTACAGGTCTTCAGCGATAGCCGGAGCCCGTTCCTTTTCTCACTAATCTGGACGTTGATTATCCCCTAAATCGCCCGCAAATCGATTCTGCTCGTCCACCAGAATCATCCTCGGCTCCACCGCCTCATCCGTAAGAATAAACGCCACAATAATCACTTGATCCTTCTCGCGGAACTTGCGCGCGGCCGCGCCATTCACGATGATCGAGCCTGACCCCGCAGGCGCCGGGATCGCGTAGGTCTCAATACGTTCGCCGTTGTTCAGGTTCCAGACTGCCACCTTCTCGCCCGCAACAATGTCCACGCGCTGAAGCAGGTCCTCGTCAATCGCGATGCTGCCGATGTACTCCAGGTTCGCCTCCGTCACAGTGGCGCGGTGAATCTTGGATTTGCATATGGAACGCAGTCGCATAGTATCTGTCTCGGAATCTCCACATTACAATGGAGCTTGACCTGGAATACGGAACGCCCCGAACCGATCGGTATCGCGGGCGCTGGAAGGCTTGGGCAAGCGCTCGGCCGGATGTTGCGCCTCGGCGGACAGCCGGTGTCCAGCGTCGCCAGCCGGACGCCCGAACACGCCGGTAGCGCCGCTGAATTCATCGGGCCCGGAGTCGCGGCCGTCTCCTACCGCGATCTGCCCCGCAATGCTTCACGCATCCTGATCGCCGTACCCGACACTGCTATCGCGCAGATTGTCGCTGTGTTAGCCGCATCC
>DASQDN010000320.1:0-7756 GCA_035634155.1 Bryobacteraceae bacterium
GATTTACAGTGTCGATGATCTTGAACTCGGGGTCGAAGCGGATCACGACACGCTTCAACCGGTAAGGAGCCATGGCGATGGCGACGATCACGAGAATGATTCCGACCGATCCGGTCGCAATGATGTAGCGATGCTCCAGGCCCGCGATGTAGAAGAGAATTGCGGCAGTCAGAGCGATGACGATCGCGGTTCCAAGATCCGATATCACCACCATTCCAACAAGCACGCCTAGTGCAAGCATCGCTGGACGCAGTGTGTGCTTATCGTTGATTGCGCGGAGTCTCATCGCGATGAAGTAAGCGAGAAAAATGACGAGCGCCGGCTTGGCGAACTCCGAGGGCTGCAGTGAGACGCCGGACAGAGTCAGCCACCGGTGCTTACGACCGACAAAGTACACGATTAGCAGCAGGCTCATCACTACGCCAAGCGGGGCGAATGCCCACACCGGGTGATCGAATCGCCGGTAATCAAGCTTCTTCAAATGCATCAGTACAAGGAACGATACGACCGCCCAGCCGATCTGACGGGTGATGAAGTACATGTCCCACTTGAACTTCAACTCCGCCATCACGGCCGACGCGCTGTACACCATCACGATGCCGAGACACACCATCCCCACGATGGTGAAAAACAGAATCCAATCGGTCTTCAGACGCTGCGCCACTTCTACAGACTCCTTACCAAGTCCTTGAACACCCGTCCGCGATGTTCGTAGCTATCGAATTGGTCAAAGCTTGCGCATGCAGGCGCAAGCAGGATGATGTCACCCGCGGCAGCGCGTGAAGTCGCGTCCGCAACCGCTTTCTGCAACGTGCCCTCGTCCATCAAGGGCAGGCCTTCAAGTTGTCCCGCGATCTTCCCGGCAGCGGCGCCGATGAGCAGAATGCCCTTGGCTTTGGCTCGGAGCTTGTCGCGCAGCACCGTGTAGTCACTGTTCTTGTCCTTACCGCCGAGGATGATCCACAAGTTGCCGGGGAACGCGTCGATGGCTTTTTCGGTGGCATCCACATTCGTCGCTTTAGAGTCGTTGTAATAACGAACACCGTTGCGCTCGCGCACGAACTCGAGCCGGTGCTCCACTCCGGGGAAGGTTCGAAGAGCGGCGGCAATTCCGTCGAGTGGAGCTCCCGCGATATGGGCCGCAGCCGATGCCGCCATCGCGTTCTCGACGTTGTGTACACCTCGTATCGGCAGATCCTCGGCACGGAGAAGCGGCTGGCGGCCGGCTAGTAGAGTCTCGCCGTCGAAGAAGAACTCCGCGGTGCGATCACAACGGCTAAACCAGTGAACCTCGGCGCGCGTGAGCCTCGCATAGCCCTTGCACGTCGCATCGTCCGCATTTAAGACAGCATGCGCGTCATCCCGCTGCGTTTCAAAGAGACGGGCTTTTGCTGCGGCATAGTTCTCAAATGTGTGATGCCGGTCCAAATGATCCGGGGTGACATTGGTACACAACGCGATATGCGCGTGGAATGTATCGATGGTCTCCAGTTGAAAGCTCGATAGCTCCAGCACATTCCACTGGTCCTCACGCGAAGCATCCACCATCGCTGCCGGAGCCGTGCCGATGTTGCCTCCCACCTGCGAAGGAATTCCGCACTCCTTCAGCAGATGGCCGATCAGCGCGGTCGTCGTAGTCTTGCCGTTCGCGCCCGTGATCCCTATCGACGGACCGTTCAGGAAGTAGCCTGCTAGCTCAAGCTCCCCAAGAATGGGAATCCCCTTCTGCCGCGCCGCCTCCACTGCAGGAGCGTCCGTCGGCACGCCTGGCGACAGCACGATGAGATCGGCGCGTGTGAAGGTTTCCGCCGTCTGCGGCAAAACTTCCATGCCGAGATCCGGACGCGGCTTCTCGTCCGCGGCGAGCACATGCGCTCCCTGCTTGCGCAACAAGTCGATCGCGGCAAGGCCGGACTTACCCATGCCCGCCACCAGCACTGTTCGCCCGGAGAGTTCGTGTTTCATCGCAGCTTCAACGTCGTCAAGGCAAACAGCGCCAGCACGAGTCCCGCAATCCAGAATCGGATGATGATCTTGGACTCCTGCCAGCCCAAAGCTTCGAAGTGATGGTGCAAGGGCGCCATCTTGAAGATGCGCTTGCCTCGCAGCTTATAGCTGCCTACCTGCAGGATCACTGACATGCCTTCCAGGATGTAAACGCCGCCGATAAAGACCAGCAGCAATTCCTGCTTAATCAGAACTGCCACTACGCCCATCGCGCCGCCCAACGACAAGGACCCCACGTCGCCCATGAAGATCTCGGCTGGATGCGCGTTATACCAAAGGAACCCAATGGACGCGCCGGTCATCGCCCCGCAGAATACCGTCAGCTCGGCCGCGCCAGGGAGCCGCACGATGTCGAGATACTCGGCAAAGCGCGCGTGGCCGCTGACATAAGCAAGCACCGTCATAGCGCCGGCCGCGATAATCATCAGACCGATCGCCAAGCCGTCCAAGCCATCGGTGAGGTTCACGAAATTGGACATACCCGCAATGATCAGCACCATGAAGATGAAGAAGAATGCAAAGGCGAGCGGATACGTCCACGGATTGCCGAGCAGACCGGAGATCAACATATCCGGTCGAAGGCTCTTGAAGAAGGGAACGTTGATTGCCGTCGAGTACAGCTTGTGAGAATGCAATATCAACAGCATGGCTCCCACGGCCACACATGCGAGCACCTGCAATGCGAATTTCTGCCGAGCTGTCAGTCCAAGGTTGTGCTTTTTCCGAACCTTCATGTAGTCGTCGTAGAAACCGATAGCGCCGAAGCTCAACAATCCGAAGAGCGCCACCCAAACGTACGGATTACGCAGGTCCGTCCATAACAGCGTCGGAACAACGATGGAAATAATGATGAGCACGCCGCCCATGGTGGGAGTGCCTGCCTTTTTCTGATGCGAACGAGGCCCGTCTTCGCGAATGTGTTGGCCCACCTGGAAGTCGCGCAATTTGCGAATCAGCCAAGGTCCAATAATGATGCAGAGGAACAAGGCGCTAAGGCTGGCGAAGGCGGTTCGGAACGTAACATATCCGAATAGGCGGAGTCCGAGGAGTTGGTACAACAGCCAATAGAGCATAACCGCGCGTTCTATTCGAGGAACTTCTCTAGCGCCCTCTCTACGCGGGTGCCGCGTGAGCCTTTGAACAGTATGGCATCCCCCTCCTGCGCGATTGAGCGCAGTTGAAGGCCTGCTTGCTCCGGATCTTCGAAAAAGTACGCGGCGGCACTGGACAAGCCAGTTTCAACTGCCGACTCCACCAACAAGCGGGCGTCGCCGCGTATCCCAACGAGCACAGTTACCTCACACCGGGCCGCATAAACACCTACGTCCCGATGCAAGCTCTCGGACCAAGGGCCGAGTTCGAGCATCTCGCCCAACACAGCGATCTTGCGCCGCGCTGGAGTATCCCGAAGCACGTCGAGCATGCCGCGCGCCGCGTCCGGATTCGAGTTGTAGCAATCGTTAATGATGTCGATACCATTGCGCGTGAAGCGTTCGCCCCGCATCTTTCCTGGGGCCAGCGCACGGACAACCTCGACGCTGTCCTGCAGCCGCATGCCGAAGGAACGTGCCACCGACAGTCCCGCGAGGATGTTGCGGATCGCGTGACGACCCTGCATTGCGCTTGCGAACTTCACGCCGTCCACCGCGAAGGATACGCCGTCTCCGCCTAGCTCGACATTTGTGGCGCGAACGTGTGCGCCTTCTTCCAATCCATAGAACATGGTGTTCGGAGCCGCAAATTTGCGCACGCGCGCATCGTCGTAATTCAACACCGCCGTGCCGTCTGCGGGTAACGCCTCAACCAATTCCCGCTTCGCGGCCGCGATGCCTTCGACGGAATCGAAATTTTCGATGTGCGCGTAGCCCACGTTTGTGACGACAGCAACGTCGGGACGAACGATCTCCGTTAGCCCTGCGATTTCTCGAGCGTGATTCATGCCGTATTCGAGCACCGCCACGTCCGAGTTCTGAGGCACTCGCAGCATGGAGAGCGGCAACCCCACGTGGTTATTGAAGTTGCCGGCAGTCTTGCCGACCGACAACGATGTCGCAAGCATGGAGGCGATCACATCCTTTGTCGTCGTTTTGCCGGCGCTGCCTGTCACTCCAACCACCTTCCGTCCCCACGTCTTCCAAACCCAATGTGCAAGCCGCTGCATCGCGGCAAGGGTGTAATCTACACGGAGGACACGCGGGTCATCCGAACCCACATCCTGATGCACGACGACCGCTGACGCCCCGCTGGCAAGCACGTCGCCGACAAACTCGTGCCCATCGTAGATGTCGCCTTTGAGGGCGAAGAACATATCCCCGGGCTGAGCCGTACGCGAATCGATGCTGAAAGAACACACGTCGGCCGTTAGCGCGGTAGGCGCTGGAACCGTAGCCGACATGGCACGCGCGGCGTCAGCGATGGAGAATTGCACCCGGCTTGTCTAGTCCTCCAGTTCCCAAACCCATAGCGACTCGGATTCGCCCGTGGCGATGTCCACAACGTTCACCGCTGGTTTCACCAGGACGGACGACGGGACGTCCACCTTCCGCGCCTGTTCTTCCGGCTTCGCAGATGTTTCTCTACGTTTGCTTGCCATAACCGAACCCCCGAAGTATCCGCCGGGCAACCTCACGGTCGTCGAACGGTACCGTTTTGTCCTTCAAAGTCTGATACGTCTCGTGCCCTTTACCCGCGATCAGAACCACATCGTCAGGACCGGCCTCTTCCAAAGCTTTCTGAATCGCGCGCTCACGATCCGGCTCCACTATGCAGCCAGTGTCGAAACGGCCGATCCCCACCATGGCATCGTTCATGATGCTCAGTGGATCTTCCGAACGCGGGTTGTCGGACGTCAGCACCACCAGATCGCTTAACTCCGCCGCCGCCATGCCCATCAACGGACGTTTGGAGCGGTCGCGATCGCCGCCACAACCAAAAACGGTAAGAACACGGCTGCTGGTCAGCCCCCGAGCAATCGTGATCGCGTTTCGAAGCGCATCGTCCGTGTGCGCATAGTCCACGATCACCAGGAAAGGCTGCCCTTCACTGACGCGCTCAAACCGCCCTGGCACGGCCCCACAGCTCGCGATACCTCGCGCAATTATCTCCGTGTCGATCCCGAGACTATAGGCCGCGCACCACGCTGCCAGGAGATTATAGACATTGATTTCACCGACGAGCGGCGATTCCACCGGGTAAGCCCGGCCGCCGTAGTGAATCTCAAAGCGGAGCCCGTCAAAACCGGTTGCGACGCGTTGCGCGCGCGCAGATGCTCCTTCTCCCAAGCCATACGTGATCACCTCCGTCTCTGATTTGGTCCGAATTTTGCCTGCGTACTTGTCGTCATGATTGATGACGGCAAACCTCGGCGCTCGGGCAGCTTCGCTGGTGAAAAGCAATTGCTTGGCAGCGAAGTAACTGTCCATGTCGCCGTGGAAGTCCAGGTGGTCCCTGGTTAAGTTCGTGAACACTGCGGTCTCGAACTGTACGCCGTAAACCCGGCCCAAGCTCAGCGCGTGCGAGGAGGTTTCCATCGTCACATGCTTGCCGCCGGCCTGCTCCAGTTCAGCAAACAACTGGAATAGCTCAAGCGACTCGGGTGTGGTGTTGATGGACGGCAAGTGACGTCCGGCTAGCCGGTACTCGATGGTACCGACTAGCGCGGTCGTCAGCCCCGCGGCGAGGAGGATCGAGTCGATCAGGTAAGTGGTCGTGGTTTTTCCGTTCGTGCCGGTGACGCCGGTGATCTTCAGGCGGCGGTCCGGATGGTTATAGAAGTTGCCGGATACGGTCGCCAAGGCCTTGCGGCCGTGCTCGACTTGAATCCAAGGTCCGTTAAAGTCTTCGGGCGCGGGTGATTCGCTCACTACCGCCACTGCGCCTTTTCCAAGCGCGTCCATAGCGAACTGGCGCCCGTCAGCCTTTGCGCCGGCAAATGCAAAGAAAAGATAGCCGGGCGCCGCCTTACGCGAGTCAAAGGCGAGGCCATCAACCTCGAAAGAAGCGACAGAGGCGGGCAGCGGCGATTGTACGGCCACACCTTCCAGTACTTCAACAAGTTTCATGGCGTCGCCTTCCGGGCCTCACAAGCTGGACCCGTGAGGAGCGCCTGGCGGTGCAGCCAAGGTTGCAAACACCTGTGGAAAAGAATGTTTAAAACGTCGTAAGCTGCTTGTGTTCCAGTGAGTTGCAGGCTGGAAAAGATCGCGCCCCCATGGGAAGCAGGTTGGGGGCGCGATAGGGAGAGCCAGGCGACATCGTGGGCGGTGGTCATCGAGCGAATTGCACCTTCACTCTTTCGCCTGGTCTGAGAACTGAACCGGGACGGGGCTCCTGCCGGCGCGCGATGCCGACGCCCGCGATCTGAACGGCCACACCGAGAGCCGAAGATTCTTCAATCACCTGCCGCTTCGTCTTGCCGCGAAAGTTAGGAACCTTCGGGCCGAGCGCAAGCATTTCCGGCGGCAGCCCCGGGCCAACCAGCGGCGCGTCGACGATTTCTTCCGGAGTGATCGGCATGGACAACTCGGCGAGCGAGAGGTCGCTCATCGGCGGATCGTCCTTCTTCAGTTCGCTCGGAGGAGCATCCGGCAAGTCGCGTGGCACGTCCATCAGCCGTAACGCTGCCCCGGCGACTTCGGAGAAAACCGGAGCCGCGACAACGCCGCCGTACCGTGACGCGCCATTCAAAGTGACCACCACGACCAGCTTGGGATTATTCACAGGCGCGAATCCCATGAACGACGCGTTGTACTTGTGCGTGTAAGCACGAGCGACCGGATCGTAGATCTGCGCCGATCCCGTCTTGCCGCCGCTGGTGTAGCCATTGATCCGCGCTGTCTTGCCGGTGCCTTCCAGCACTACCCGTTCCATCATCCGGCGCAGCGTGATGGCAGTTTCCGGTTTGATTACGCGCACGGGCGGCTCGGCGGCTTCGATCTGCTCCACCTCTTCGCGCTGCGGTTCGCCGGGTTCCGGCGGATGGATCTTGGTCGCTTTCAGCACCACTCGCGGCTTCACCAGCATGCCGCCATTCGCCACCACCGACGCGGCGCGGGCGAGTTGAAGGGTGGTGGTGATGATCTCATGGCCCATGGCTATGGAGCCGATCGCTGCGG
Organism: Bryobacteraceae bacterium; assembly: GCA_035634155.1. GTDB lineage: Bacteria > Acidobacteriota > Terriglobia > Bryobacterales > Bryobacteraceae > DASQDN01. The sequence continues at coordinate 7,122 of DASQDN010000320.1, forward strand.
GATGCCACTTTTGCCAGTGACGCAGCCAGCCCGAATCTTCGGCGGGCATCAAAACGCCAGTCTTGGAGCCGAAGCCAAACTTGCGTACGTACTCCCACAGCCGTTGATTGCCAACGCGGAGCCCGATATTGATAGCGCCGATATTGCTCGATTTGGCAAGCACGTCCTCAACGCTCAGCGCCGGGTACGCATGTACGTCGCGAATGACGCGCTTGAACAACGTCATTCGTCCGTTGCCGCACGCAATCACTGTCTTGGGGGTGATGTTGGTGGTCTCCAGCGCGGCCGCTATGGTAATAACTTTGAAAACGGACCCGGGCTCGAACGGCGCGGACACAGCCAGGTTTAGGCGCGGCTTCATATCCTCACCCGGCTCCGGACGCTCATTTGGGTCGAACGTCGGATAACTGGTCATGGCGAGGATCTCGCCTGTTTGGGGATTCATCACCACAATACTGCCGGTGGTGCACTTATTCACTTCCACTGCGTTTTTCAGAGCGCGCTCGGCGACGAACTGAATGCGCTCATCAATGGTGAGGGTGACGTTGCGTCCGGGCTGCGCCTTGGTGAAGACCGTGCGTTCGAAGATGTCACGCTTGACGTCAGCTTCCGTGCGCATCTCGCCCGGAATTCCC
>DASQDN010000321.1:0-9457 GCA_035634155.1 Bryobacteraceae bacterium
CCTTCCACGCTTGGGCGGTGGTCTGGCCGGGCTTCGGACGCGGGTAGTTGGTGCGCTGGATGCCGGGGTGCGCGCCGAGAAGCGGGAGCTTGTATTCCTTTGCGAGCTTTTCGGTCAGGGCGCGAAGTTCCGGCGTGGCGACGGCGGTTCCCATGTGGGGCCACAGCCAGCTCACTTGTTTGACCGATCGGCGGGCGCGTTCAATTTGGGCTCGGAGTTCACGTTCCACTTCGGCCAGGTCGGGTTTGTTGTTCAGGAAGCCGCGGGTGGTGGCGGGGAGATAGCCATCGGCGTCGACGAGCGTTTTGCCATCCGTCATGGGGCGCCACTTCACCTTGTCCCATTCGCTGGTGAGGGTGAGGTGGACTCCGACCACGATGCCGGGACGTTCGTTGAGGCGCGCGGCGATGTCGTTGAACCAGGGTCCAGGGACGATGATGTTGGCGCAGCGTTCGATGCCGTTGTCGAATGCCTCGATGGTCGCGTCGTTGATGGAGTGCAGGGCTCCGGCGTCGTCGCCGCAGACCAGGAGTCGTTTCTGCGCGGTCAGTGTAGACGCGCAGAGGAAGGCGACGAGGACGGCGGTGCGCATGTCAGTCGTTCTTTAAAGGCTCGTTGCGGTTAGCCCAACTCGCCTTGATGTAATCGCGGTTCATGCGGGCGATCACTTCGAGGCGGATGAGTTTGGGACACACCGCTTCGCACTCGCCGATGTTGGTGCAGTTGCCGAACATCTCCGCGTTCATCTGAACCACCATCGCGGCCGAGCGGCGATTCTTCTCGGGCTGTCCTTGCGGCAGCAGGTTCAGGTGGGAGAGCTTGGCGCCGGTGAAGAGCGCGGCGGCGGCGTTGGGACACGCGGCGACACAGGCTCCGCAGGCGATGCACGCAGCCGCGTCCATGGCGCGATCAGCATTCTCTTTGGGTACGGGAACGGCGTTCCCGTCCGGGGCGCTGCCTGTGGGCACGGAGATGAATCCGCCGGCGGCGATGATGCGATCAAAGGCCGAGCGATTTACGGCAAGGTCCTTCACGACGGGGAAGGCGCGCGCGCGCCACGGCTCCAGATATAGCTCGTCGCCATCCTTGAAGGTGCGCATGTGGAGCTGGCATACAGTCACACCTGGGAGAGGCCCGTGAGCGACGCCGTTGATCATGAAGCCGCAGGATCCACAGATACCTTCGCGGCAGTCGTGATCGAAAGCAATGGGTTCTTCTCCCTTGCCGATGAGCTGCTCATTTAGAACGTCGAGCATCTCCAGGAACGACATGTGGGTGCTGACGTCGTTCATCTCATAGCGAACCAGGCGTCCTTTATCCGACGCATTGCGCTGTCGCCAGACGTGAAGTGTGAGTCGCATGGTTTACTTGTAGCTCCGCTGGCTGGGATGAACGTATTCGAACGTGAGAGGCTCCTTGTGCAGCACCGGCTCGGAGTTCATGCCGCGGTATTCCCAGGCGGCGGCGTAGGAGAAGTTGGCGTCGTCGCGATCGGCTTCACCTTCCGGCGTCTGGTATTCCTCGCGGAAGTGGCCGCCGCAGGACTCGTTGCGATGGAGGGCGTCGCGGCACATGAGTTCGCCCAGTTCCAGGAAATCGGCGAGACGGCCGGCGTGTTCGAGGGCCTGGTTCATGCCGTCGTTATCGCCGAGCACGTTGACGTTGGTCCAGAACTCTTCACGCAGCTGTTGGATCTCGCCGATGGCTTTCTGCAGGCCTTGGGCGTTACGCGCCATGCCGCAGTGATCCCACATGATCTGGCCCAGTTGGCGATGGATCGAGTTGGTTGTGCGCTTGCCGCGAATCGATAGGAGCTTGCGGATCTGCTCATTGGTTTGCGTTTCGGCGGCTTTGAATTCGGGATGATCGATGGAGGCCTTTTCGAATTTCGTGCTCGCCAGGTAATGGCCGAGCGTGTACGGGATAACGAAGTAGCCGTCCGACAGGCCTTGCATGAGCGCGCTGGCGCCGAGTCGATTGGCGCCATGATCGGAAAAGTTCGCTTCCCCGAGGACGAAGAGGCCGGGAATCGTGCTTTGCAGGTGGTAGTCAACCCACAGGCCGCCCATCGTGTAGTGGATGGCGGGATAGATGCGCATCGGCATCTCGTATGGATTTTCACCGGTGATCTGGAAGTACATGTCGAAGAGGTTGCCGTAGCGCTCTTCGATGGTTTTGCGGCCGAGTCGTTTGATGGCGTCGGCGAAGTCGAGGTAGACGCCGAGTCCGCCGGGTCCGACGCCTCGACCTTCATCGCAGACGGCTTTGGCGGCTCGCGAGGCGACGTCTCGGGGGACGAGGTTGCCGAAGCTCGGATAGCGGCGTTCGAGGTAATAATCGCGTTCGGGTTCCGGGATCTGACCGGGGGCGCGGTTGTCGCCCTTCTGCAGCGGCACCCAGATGCGCCCGTCGTTGCGGAGCGACTCGGACATCAAGGTGAGTTTCGATTGGTAGTCGCCTGAGACGGGGATGCAGGTCGGGTGGATTTGGGTGAAGCAAGGGTTGGCAAACAGTGCGCCTTTCTTGTGGGCTCGCCAAATCGCGGTCGTGTTGGAGCCTTTCGCGTTCGTAGAAAGGAAGAAGACGTTGCCGTAGCCACCCGTGCAGAGAAGCACGGCGTCGGCGGCGTGAGACTCGATGGCCCCGGTGACGAGATTGCGGGCTACGATGCCTCGGGCTTTGCCGTCAACGACGACAAGGTCGAGCATCTCGGTGCGCGAGAACATCTCGACGCGGCCCTGTCCGATCATGCGTTCCAAGGCTTGATAGGCGCCGAGGAGAAGTTGTTGTCCTGTCTGGCCGCGCGCGTAGAAGGTGCGGGAAACCTGGGCGCCACCGAAGGAGCGGTTGGCGAGGGTTCCGCCGTACTCGCGCGCAAACGGCACGCCTTGCGCTACGCACTGATCGATGATGGAAAGCGAGATCTGCGCGAGGCGATAAACGTTGGCTTCCCGCGCGCGGAAGTCGCCGCCCTTGACGGTGTCGTAGAAGAGGCGGTAGACGCTGTCGCCGTCATTCTGATAGTTCTTTGCCGCGTTGATGCCCCCCTGCGCGGCGATGGAGTGGGCGCGGCGGGGGGAGTCCTGGAAGCAGAAGCACTTGACGTTGTATCCAAGCTCCGCCAGCGTGGCGGCGGCGGAAGCTCCGGCGAGTCCCGAGCCGACGACGAGGACGTTGTACTTCCGTTTGTTCGCCGGGTTCACCAGCTTCAATTCGAACCGCGCACGTTCCCAGGAGGTCTCGATGGGACCGGAAGGCGCTCTGGAATCAAGTGTCATACGATGTCTTGCCCCGGCCGGAAGCCGGCCAGAACTGCGAGGGGAACCGAAAGGAAGCCGAGCACAATAACCGCCGTGAAAAGTTTCGCGAACGCTTTCAACTTGGGGGTGTAGCGCGGGTGGGCCGCGCCCAGAGTCTGGAACATGCTCCAAAGGCCGTGATACAGGTGCATACCGAGGAGCGCTACGGCGACGATGTATGCCACCGAGACGATCGGATTCGAGAATCCGCTGACGACGTTTTCGTAAGGCTTCAGTTCACGGAACTCCGGGTGTGCCGTGCCGATGGTGAAATGCAGCAGGTGATAGATCAAGAACGCGAGCACGATGGGCCCGCTCCAATACATGGTTCGCGAGGCGTAGTTGGAGCCGACGTTGTGGCGTTTCGCGTAGCCGACGGGCCGGGCGACGTTTTTGGCTCGGGCGAGGCTGACGGAGGACGCGATGTGGAGCACAGCGGCCACGAGCAATCCGATCCGCATGACCCAAAGGACAGGAAGGATGTGACGGAGGTTTTCGGCATAGGTGTTGAGCTTCTCCGGTCCCATGAAGAACTGGAGATTGCCTATCATGTGGGCCAACAGAAATCCAAAAAGAAGGATGCCGGTGACCGCCATAACCACTTTTTTGCCGATGGTTGTTTCAAAAAAGCTCGCGCGGCGGGTCAGGGCGCCTGTAACGGCGGCAGCGCTCATTTGTACCCCCTACTGATTGTTGGATGTTGCGGATCGAATTGGCGGCGGATCAAATTCGATTGTAGCGCGCCCGGGGTTGCGTTTCAGTTCGGTTTGTGCCTCGCGTTTTGGGCGATAATGCCCTGAGCCATGGTTCAGTGCGCGGCTTGTGGGACGCAAAGCTCAGAAAACGCGGTTCGTTGCAGCCGGTGTGGTTCGGACTTGGGCACGCAGGCCGCGCCGCAGTTCACCCGCACCGTGGATGCCGGCGGCACGGTGGCAATGCCGCAGAAAGAGCCTACGCGCACATCCCGGCTGAGCGTCACATCGACCAGCGATGACGAGGGCCGATTCGTTCCAGGCACCCTGGTGGCGGGACGTTATCGCGTGATCGGACTGTTGGGGCGGGGCGGCATGGGCGAGGTGTATCGTGCCACGGACCTGACACTGGGGCAATCAGTGGCGCTGAAGTTTCTGCCGGAAGAAGCGACGCGCGACGAGCGGTGGCTGGAGCGATTCCATAACGAAGTGCGAACGGCGCGGCAGGTGACGCATCCGAACGTTTGCCGCGTGTACGACATCGGAGAGGCGGATGGACTGCCGTTCATCTCCATGGAATATGTCGATGGGGAGGACTTGGCGTCGCTGCTACAGCGCATCGGGCGCCTGCCTGCAAGCAAGGCTCTGGAGATCACGCGCAAGCTTTGCCTTGGCTTGGCGGCTGCGCATGACCGCGGGATTATTCATCGCGATCTGAAGCCGCACAACATCATGTTGAACAAGCGCGGCGATGTCGTGATTATGGACTTCGGCCTCGCTGCGATTGCGGACCGGTTGGAAGGGGCAGAGGCTCGCAGCGGCACCGCCGCGTACATGGCGCCGGAGCAGTTGCGGGGCGATTCGGTGACGGCGGCGAGCGATCTGTACTCGCTGGGCCTGATCGCATATGAGTTGTTTACGGGGCGGCGTGCGTTTGAAGGCGAGTCGATCATGGACTTGCTGCACGCGCAAGAGTCCACGGCCCCGGTTCCCATTACCTCCGCGGCTCCGGATGTCGATTCGTCGGTGGAACAGGCAGTTCTGCGATGCCTCGATCCCGATCCACGGATGAGGCCGGCTGGAGCACGCTCGGTCGTGGCGGCGTTGCCCGGCGGCGATCCGTTGGCGGCAGCGCTGGCGGCCGGGGAGACGCCGAGTCCGGAACTGGTGGCGGCATCAGGGCGCGTCACGGGCATGCGGACGCGGTATGCAGTCGCCTGTCTCGTGCTGGTTCTGGCGGGTCTGTTCGTGATCCCTTACATCTGGAGCGCGCAGTCGGTGTTCGCGTTGGCGCCGATGGATTACCCGCCTGACGTGCTGAAGCAGAAGGCCCGCGACATCGCTTCGTCTTTCGGGGTGAAGACGCCGGCACTCGATTGGGCCGGCCGCTTCCAAGGCAATTCGGAAGCGATGCAGTACCTGGGCAAGCATCGCAATGGGAAAAGCTGGCCGGAGCTTTTACGGGCGGTTTCCCCGATTGAGTTCTGGTATCGACAGAGCGCTCAGTACCTGATTGCTGCTCCGGATGGGATTGTGTCAGCCGGCCGACCGGCTCCGGATTCGCCGGGCATGGCATACGTGGTGGTCGATAGCGCAGGCAGGCTGCGGCGCTTCCAAGCTGTGACCTCGCGCTTTGACGAGTCATTGCCCGAAGTGACGCCGGCGGTGGATCCCTCGGCGGTTTTCGCAGCGGCCGGACTCGATATGGCGAAGTTCACCGAGAAGGCTCCGTCGTACGCTCCGGCGTTGCCTTACGATACGCGGCGCGCGTGGACAGGGCCGTTTCCTACCGGCGGCTCGGACACCATCACCCTGGAGATTGCGATGCGTCGAGGCGCGGTGACCAGTGTCTTCATTCGGTGGCCGTGGACCTCCACGAAAGAGGGACAAGCGCCGCAAGATCTGCGGCAGATGGGCTTTACGCTGTTCTACTTCGCCATGTGCGGCGTCGGTTTGTTTTGCGCCGCGTTCTTTGCACGCCGAAATTTGCGTTCCGGTCGCGGCGATCGCAAAGGCGCGACCCGGATCGCAATCGCCGCCCTGGTGTTGAGCGCGTTTGAAACTGCCGGGTGGATTCACATTGCGCCGGTCTTCGACATGGCTGGCTTCGTGTTGCTGCGGCTCGCGGCAGGCTTGTTGTTTGCTGCGATTTTATGGCTGCTGTACATCGCGCTGGAGCCTTCCATCCGATCCCGGTGGCCGCAATCCCTGGTGACTTGGAGCCGCTTGACGGGCGGCAACTGGCGCGACCCGGGGGTCGCGTCGCATGTGTTGCTCGGAAGTGCGCTGGGCGTGGTGTGGTTGTGCCTGTTTGTCGCTCGCAACTTCACAGACGGGTGGCTGCCGGGCGGGCCACCTGCGCACTTGCTCTCGGGGGTACGCGAGGTCGTGGCGCGAGTCGCGGTTCGGGCGTCGACTGCGCTGCTTTGGGGCGCGGCACTTTTCTTCCTGCTTTGCGGGGTACGCGCCTTGGTGCGGAAGGATTGGATCGCGATTGGCGTATCGGCGTTGTTGATGACGTTTGTGGAAGGCTCGGTGCGAAATTCGCAGAATCTCGCCCTTGACGTGCCGCTGTATGTGTCGCTTTACGTGGCATTTATGTTCATGCTGATTCGCGCCGGGCAGTTGCCGGCAATTGTCGCCATTTTGGTGTTGAATACGTTTGGTGATATGCCGATCAGCGGCAGCTTCAACGCGTGGTTTAACTGGATACTGGCGCTGCAGATGACACTGATTGCAGGGCTGGCGATTTACGCGTTTGTGCGATCGCAGGCCAGTGTTCCGTCGGTGGGCCCGCGATTGAGTTCGTTCCGGCACACGCCCCGGGCGGCAGCGGCTTCAGGGTCGCGTTGAAGGGGCTCGCGCGGCAGACGAGGTGAGGCCTGATGTGTCGACGGTTTGGGCCCAGCGCCGGAGGTCGGCTCCATTAGGGTAAGCGGTGACGGTGGGGCCTTCAAAGCGGAATGTCGCGCCGCGTCCGACGTGCTGAGTTTGCACTCCGGCAGTGACCGGGACGTTCCAGACGTCAGCGAGTTCATGCAGTAGACTGCGGCCATCCGGGCCGCGGCCCACCGAGCAGCCGTGTAATTCGGCGCTGCCGTAGACGGCGAACACCGGCCGGAGCCGCTCAAGATCGCCGCGCATTTCGCGGACGCTGCGCGCAGTAAGACCCGCGTGATGTGTGGCCGAGCCACCGGCGACGCCTCGTCCGGCGGAGACGATTTGAAGTCCCCGATTGCCGTGGCCATAGATGCGCAGGAGCCCGACCCGATTCGCCCCCGCCGCGCGAATGACGCGATTCACCATGATCGGCACACCGTTGGAAAGGCCGACCATCGGCACGATGTCGCGTTGCCCGGAGCGTGCGAGTTCGCCGGCCGCGATCAAGCCGTATTGATGGCCGCCAGCGACCACCTGGGGCATGGTTGCTGCGGGATTTTGTTGAATGGCTACCAGCAGGTCATCGATGTCGGCCACGTCGATGCTGCTGAATCCGGCGACGCGCATGAGGGCTTGCCACGTTGCGGCGTCGACGCTCCCGCTCGGACTCGGAACGCGATGGTGGGTCTGGAATGCGCGCACGGCGGCTGCCGTGAGTCGGCCGTAATGTCCATCGACACGGAGCTGCGATTGCGGCGGATGGGTGTTCAACACCACTTGTACGAGTACTACTTTGGGGCCCGCGGCGCCCTGTCCGAAAGTGACCATTCGGATTTACCTCGGCGTGTATTGTATCTCGAAATTGACGTGGTTCGGCTTGACAGGCGTCGGCGATCCAGCTTATCATTCCCATCGATAGACGATGGGAGCGAGTAAGCAGTCACCCGAACTATTACCTGGCACGCTGGATCTGCTGATTCTTCGCACGCTGCTGTCCGGCGGCTCGATGCACGGGTATGGAATCGCGTCGCGATTGAAGCAGGTTTCTGATGATGTGCTGCAGGTGGGCGAGAGCTCGCTTTACCCGGCGCTGCAGCGATTGCTGCTGAATGGGTGGGTGAAGGCTGAGTGGGGCGCTTCGGAGAACAACCGGCGGGCTCGGTTTTATTCTTTAACGGCGTCGGGCAAGCGGCAACTCGCGGCTGAACGCGAGGAGTTCAGGCGCATGGTGGGCGCGATTGAGAAGGTGTTGGATCTGGCATGACCGAATCGCTGCTTCGCGCCTGGCGCCGGGTGCGCTATCGATGGCATCGCCGCGAACTCGCCCGTGAACTGGCCGAAGAACTTGACTTTCATTACGAGAGAAAACTCGCAGAGAATCTCGGCTCCGGCGTGCCGGCTCCGGAGGCGAAGAACATCAGCCGAAGGCAGATGGGCAACATCACCGCGGCGGAAGAGGAGTGCTGGGATATGTGGAGCATCACTAGCCTGGAGCGATTGTTGCAGGATCTGAAGCATGCCTCGCGCATGTATTTGCGTACGCCCATGGTGACGGGCATCTGCGTTCTTTCGATTGCGATTGGGATCGGCGGGAATGCGGCGATGTTCAGCCTGGTGAACGGGCTCCTGCTAAGACCCCTGCCATACAACGATCCGGACAAGCTGGTGCGCATCACGGGAGTCTATCCACGGGCGGCCGTTCCATTCTTTCAAGGCCGATCGCGCGTGATGGATGTGGCGGCGGTGAGTCCCGGCTCGGAAGCTAATTTAACCATTCGCGAACAGCCGCTCCGAGTTTTGGGGAGCTTTGTGTCTCCGAACTTTCTTGCGGTTCTTGGGAGGTCGGTTGCGTTTGGGCGGACGTTTGAGGCCCGCGAGGATGCTCCTGGTTCCGATCAGGTTTTGGTCATCAGCCATTCGCTTTGGCAGCAGCAATTTGGTGGTGAGCTGTCGGCCTTGGGGCAAAGAGTGCGGCTGGACGGCGTCGATCGGGAGATCGTGGGCATTCTGCCGCAAGGATTTAGTTATCCGTCGCCGAAGGTGCAGTTCTGGGCTCCGATGCGACTGGATCCTTCGAACTTCGTGCAGTTCTGGGGCGGTCCCTTCATCCCGCTGATTGCGCGGATTCGCGAGGGCAGAACTCTGGTGGATGCGCAGGCGGATGTGCAGAGGATGGCAAGCGAGTTCCGGCATCAATTTCCGTATCCGATGCCCAGGGATTTCAACGCGAGCTCGACTGCGATTTCCTTGCAGGAGGACCTTGTCGGGAACGTTCGCGGACGGCTGCTGATTCTGCTCGCGTCGGTTGCGGCTGTGCTATTGATCGCGGGAGCCAATGTGACGAGCATTCTGCTTTCCCGTTCGGTGGCTCGCCGGAAGGAGTTGGCTTTGCGGGCGGCGTTAGGGGCCGGACGGGGTCGGATCATACGACAGCTTTTGACCGAGAGTGTTGGCTTGTCGGCGACCGGGGCGGCGCTTGGGATTCTGCTTGGGACGTTTCTGCTGTCGATATTTAAGCGCGTTTTGCCCGCCGAATTGCCAGGTGTCGCACAGGCGGAGATTGATTGGCCGGTGATTGGCGCGATC
>DASQDN010000322.1:0-7118 GCA_035634155.1 Bryobacteraceae bacterium
CATTTGTTATCACACGTCGAACGGGTGCCGGTGGGATACGGTCCGGGTTCAGGTGGATCGATGGTCGCAGATCAACGATGCTCTTGCGGCGGCTACGGCTCGCCTGGGCGAGCGTGGGTGGGAGCCGGTGGCGATGACGCAGCCTAGCCCGGAGAATCGAGCGTCGGTGTTGATGAAGCGGCTGCGCGTCGCTGAGTGAGAGGTCAAGCTCCGAGCATGGCCACGCGGCGGGTGACTTCTTCGCGGTCGAGGGTGCGATAGCGCTCCGGGAGCATGCTGCGACTTGTGCATTCGAGCACGGCCACCATGTTTTGAAGTTCAATCTCGTCGGGGTAGGACGGCGGGATGAAATCGTCGATGGCTTGCTTTAGGTCGGTGGGCAGGACCTCGTGGCGGCCCTCGACGGCCGCCATCATGCGCGCGCGGACCAGGACGGATTCTACGTCGGCGCCGGAGAGCGATCCGGCTTGCTGAAGGAACATCTGCTCGACATCTTCGGTGAATGGCTTGAGGCCGGCTTTGCGCTGCATGGCCCGGAAGATGGCGAGGCGCTCTTCGGCCGTGTCGGGGTAGAAAAGGGCGATGTGTTCTTCGGCTCGGCCTTGGCGCTTGAGGTCGACCGGTAGGAGGTCGGGGCGGCTGGTGAGGAGGAACCAGATCACTTTGCCGCGGAGTTCGGTGTTGCCCATGAATTGCGCGATCTGGGCGAAGACGCGATTGCCCACGCCGCTGTCGCCGCTGTTTTTGCGATCGCCGAGCTGCGCGTCGGCTTCGTCGACGATGACGGCGATGGGGCTCATGGCTTTGAGGAGGGCGAGGACGCGCTCCAGGTTGCCTTCGGTGACGCCTTGCCACATCGATCGAAAGTTCTTCAGCATCACGGAAGGGATGCCGACTTCTCCCGCGAAGCAGTTGGTGAGGAATGTTTTGCCTGTGCCTACGGGCCCGCAGATCACATAGCCCATCGGCAGCACGTCGGGCCGTCCCGCTTTGAGCAGCGCGGCCGCATCCTTGAGTTTCTTCTTGGCGGGCTCGTGGCCGGCGACCATAGAGAGGTTGAAGCGGCTTTGGACAAACTCGAGCATGCCTCCCGATTCGGCTTCGATCAGTTCCTTTTTCCGCTGGCTGAGGAACTTAACGGTCAGAGGCGCCTTGTTTTCGCGCGCGTGGAGGATGATCGTTTGCAAATGAATGCGCTTGAGGCCTGAGGTGAGGTTGGCCAGCGCGGCTTCGCTTACGTCAGAGCCCTCCGGCAGCGGCGTGGCGGCGAGTTGAATTCGGAGGAACTCCAGGCGCTCTTGTTCATCCGGAAGCGGGATGTGGATTGCGGCGACCGCGGGGTTCTGAAGGATGCCTTGATTGAGTTCGGTTTGATTCTCGGCAACGAGGCAGATGGTAACGTCGCTGCGGAGAAACGCCTGGTCCTGTGCCCAGCGTTTGAGGATGACGACGGAGTTGCGATCTTCGGTGCTCATGCCGGACGTGTCGCCGGCGGGAGCGATGGTTTCGGCGAACTGCAGGACGAGCGCGATCTTCTTATGATCGGCAATGCGGAGCCGGAGGTAGCTGCCGAGAAGCGACAGGACGCTGTCGGGATTGCGAGGAAGGCCGTGCGAGAACTTCGTGCCGTGGAACGAATCGTAGCCTTCGACGGCGCGGCTGAAGTCCTTCTGCATGTCGGGCTTGGCGAAGGCGATGCCGTAGCCGCGGTCGTAGTTGAGAACGATGTCACGGCGGCCGAACATGGCTTCGTTGAGGAAAACGTTCAAGGGTACGAATTGCGTGGATTTGCCGGTGCGCAGGGGCACAAGGTCATGCACGTTGCCCGTGAGGACGAACATCGCGATGGTTTGCGAGTAATACTTTTCAGTAAACTGCTTTGCCCAGTCCGGAAAGCCTTCCATCAAGTTTGATTGCTCCTCGTTTTGCTAGTTCATCAGGCGATTGCGCTTGGCGGGGGTGGGATCCGACTGCAGATCGGGAAGCATGGGGGCGAGTTCCTGCGTGCCCATGTCAAAGATGGCTTCCATTTCCCGCACGGTGCTTTCGGTGCTTTCGACGTCCTGGACGAGCGAGTCGATGCGATAGGTGAGTTCCTGCGGGTCGCGCATCGTCATCGATTGATCGCGGATCAGTTGCAGGACGTCTTCGATGGCCGCGCACTGCGCGTCGATGACCTTCGAGTTTTCTTTGATCTTTTCGAATTTTTCGAGGCGCTTGTTCAGGATCTCAATGCGCTTGCGGTTGATCTCCTGTACCTTGGGCGGGTCGTTGGGAAGGGCGCTTTCAATCTGGCGGACTTCGCGGGTGATCACCGAAGGGCTGGAGCTTTGCAGGTACTGCTGCTGGTGCTGGGCTGACTGAAGGAGTCGCACGTACCCGTACAGGAGCGATTGCAGCTTTTCGTCCATCTGGCTGACGAAGATTTGTGAGCTTGAGGAGAGCTTGTCGTAATTGGCGCGGATCTGGTAGCAGACCTTGACGATGTTGCTGTAGCGCGCTTTGACGGCATCGGGCAGCTCGTTGAAAATGAGGCGCGTTTTTTCTTCGTGTTTCCGCTTTTCCTCGGCGTATTGCCAGGAGCGAACGAGGCGGCGGAAGCGGCTGCTTTGCGGGACGACGGCGACGTAGATGAGTTCGAGTCCGGCGGCGAGGACGAGCGGCAGTCCGGAGCCGGAGACGAGCGCGAAGGCAGCGGCGCCGGCGAGTCCGATCCAGTTGTATTGCCACTTGAGAGCTGCTTTGACGAAGTCCGGCTCACTTCCGCCGGATCCCGTGTCTGCAGGTTTGTCCTCAGGCATGTTTCCTTCGATTCTATCTGGTCAGCCGGTGGGAACATGGGCCGGGTGGTTTTCGTATCTCCTATGACTCCATGGCCTGACATACATTTGGTATCTTTGATTGTTCAATAGGTTGAGTTAGTTCTAGTCTGCGGGCCCAGACGTAAACACGTGGAGGCATTGTGGCAGTACGAATCGAAAAAGGCGGTTGGATCTTTATCTTTCTTCTTGGCGTGGGGCTGGTGGGATACAGCCTGTATCGCTACGACGTTTTTGATCCAACCAGTTGGTTTGGCAAGAAGGGAGCATCCTCGGCCAAGACTGCCGTGGATCCATCGCAGCCATTGCCGGAGACAGGCTCAAAAGAATCTAACGCCGTGAATGTTCGTGTGAACATCTGGGTGGGATGCGTCGGCGGGCTGGTCGCAAATGGCGGGCTGGATACGACTTCGGGTTCGATCTATGACAAGAAAGGGCTGAAGGTCTCTTTCAAGATCATTGACGACTGGACCGAGGGCGCCGCGGCGCTGGCGTCGAACAACGTGGACGTGATGCTGACGACTGCCGATGTGTGGGCGAAGGATTATGCTCAGTTGCAGGAAAGGGGCTTCAACGCGCGCGCGGTGTTCATGGTGGACTGGTCGCGCGGCGCGGATGGCGTGATCGGCAAGCAGGGCATCAACAGCATTGAAGATCTTGCCGGCCAGACTGTGGCGTACGCGCAGTACACGCCGTCGCACTTCCTCCTTTGGAATGGGTTGAAGAGCTCGGGGCTGAGTACGGAGCAGCGGAATGAGATCTTCTCCAAGGCGATTCTGACCAAGGACGGCATCGAGCCGGCTACGTTGTTTGCGCAGCAGAAGGTGGATGCCGCGGTGGCGTGGGATCCCGATATGAGTGACGCGGTGGCAAAGCGGCGCGGATCGAAGAAGATCTATGACACCAAGGTGGCGAATCGTTTGATCGCCGATGTGCTGGTGGTGAGCGACCGCTTCTCGTCGCAGTCGCCCGAGACGATGCGCAAGTTCCTGGAAGGCTGGCTGGAAGGCGTCGAGTTCATTCGTCAGCAGCCGGCGCGCGCATATACGCTGATCGGTACGATCAAGGACTTCAACATTCCGTCCGATCTTGCGAAGGCGATGCTCGAAGGCGTGCGGCTGGCCGATTATGCCGATAACAAGGCGTTCTTCGGATCGGGCGCGGGTTCGGATTACAACAACGTGTTCGGCATGGCGCAGGAGATGTATCGCGAGCTGCGGTTGATTAAGCGGGCTCCCGATGTGGAGGGCAGTGTCGACCGGCGGTACATCGCGAAGCTAGACGGGAAGTTTTCGGCCGCGTCGACGGAGGCTCCGATCGAGTACAAGGCTCCGGCGAAAGGCGCGACTCCGATTGCGACGCAGCGGCGGTCGATCTTCTTCGAGACGAACTCGGCTGACATGAGTCCGGATTCGCGCGCGATCGTGGACGAGATCGGCGGGTTCATGCGCGCTTATGAGAATACGGTGGTTGATATCGAGGGCAACTCGGATGCGGCCGGTTCGCGCGAGCTGAATATGTCGTTGTCTAAGCAGCGCGCCGATGCGGTGAAGTCGTACTTGATGAAGAAGTACGGCTATCCGTCCGTACGCATGCGCACGGTGGGCAATGGGCCGGACAAACCAATCGATTCCAACGATACTCCTGAGGGCCGCGAGAAGAACCGGCGCACGGACATCAAGGTGTATCCAAATCCAGCGGCCCAGTGATGGCGGGACCAACCCTGATTCGCAAGCCAGTCGCCCGGCAATGGCAACTGATTCTCGGTGTGGCCGCATGGGCCTTCATCGTCACGGTTTGGTTCATCGTGACGCGCGGCGAGCTGCTTCCTCCGCTGGCGCTGCCTGACCCGCTCGGCGTGGTGCGCGCGATGGCGGGGCTGTGGACGGAGTATGACCTGCTCGGCAATGTGTTCATGAGCTGGTGGCGCATTGCGCAGGCTTTCTCCTGGTGCATTGTGATTGCGATTCCGCTCGGGCTGCTGATGGCGAGCTACAAGTGGCTTTTCCATCTGGTGAATCCGATTGCGGCGCCGATGCGATCGATGCCGATTACGGCGTTTCTGCCGGCGTTCATTGCGCTGTTCGGCATGGACGAAGGGATGAAGGTCGGTTTTCTGTTCTTCGGCATGTTCTTCTACCTGCTGGCGGTGGTGGTGGAAGAGATCAATCGCGTAGACCACTCCCTGCTGGAGACGGCGTATACGTTGGGCGCCAAGCCGCGAAACGTTCTGTGGCTGCTGTTTCGCGCTTCATTTCCGGCGATCTTCGGATCGTTCCGCATCTTGTACGACATCGGCTGGACGTACGTGATTTTGGCCGAGATGGTGAATGCGCGCAAGGGTGTCGGCTACATGGTGGAGGCGGCGCGCAAGGTGCTCGACTTTGAGCGTGTGTACGCCGGTATCATTGCGATCGGCGTGGCGGCGTTTTTGTTTCGAATGATTTTGACGGCTCTTGAGGATCGCTTGTTCCCGTGGCAGCAGCCTGCGCGAACGCGTCCCGAGCCTGCTGTTCCCGCAGCCCATGACTCCTCCAAAAAGTAAGATCACGGTCCGCAATGTTTCGCGGGTGTTTACCAGCGCGAGCGGTGAGCAGGTGCAGGCGCTGCGCGATGTGAATCTCGACATCGAAGATTTGTATTCGCCGGAAGGGAAGGACATCGGCGAGTTTCTGGTGCTGCTCGGGCCTTCGGGTTGTGGGAAGTCGACGATCCTGCGGATGATTGCGGGGCTCGATTTTCCGACGACGGGCGAAGTGCTCGTGAATGGTCAGAGGGTGACCGGGCCGGGGCCCGATCGCGGTATGGTGTTCCAGAAGTACACGTCGTTTGCGTGGCTGACTGTGGCTCGCAACGTCGAGTATGGCCTGCGGATTCAAGGCGCGCCTGAGGGTCAGCGCCGTGAGATTGTGGATCACCTTTTAGAAGCTGTGGGCTTGAAGGAGTTCGCGAACGCTTACCCGCATACCTTGTCGGGCGGCATGCAGCAGCGGCTGGCGATTGCGCGATCGCTGGCCGTGCGTCCGCAGGTGCTGCTGATGGATGAGCCGTTCGGCGCGCTGGACGCGCAGACTCGCAATGAGATGCAGATGCTGCTGTTGCGCATCTGGGAAGAGACGGCGGCCACGGTGGTGTTTGTCACCCACGATGTCGCGGAGGCTGTCTTTTTGGCCGATCGGATGTTTGTGGTGAGCCCGCGGCCGGGAACGATTCTGGATGAGATCCCAGTGCCGTTCGGTCGTCCGCGGGGACAGGAGCTGAAGCAGTCGCGCGAGTTCCGAGACTTGGAAGAGCGCGCGCTGGATCTGCTGCGCACGACGCCCGGCTCCGGCAGCGTGCGCGTTAGTGTTTAAGTGTTCCTCTCGCCTTCCCGGGCGCCCATCGTTTTCTGTACGCCGGCTCCGTCGGCTGGGGCCACGGGGAGCAATCCCATCTCGGCTTTGAACTGCTTTACGAGTTCGCTGGCGCGTAGCTGCTCGGCTTCTTCTTCGATCTTGAACCGCTGTTGATCGACGTTGCCGAGGGCCATGTCCATGCGGGCTTCGTTGACGGCGGTTTCTTCTTCGATCTTGCGGACCATCTCATCGTGCGTTTGGCTGATGCCGGCGACTTCGAACTGTTCGAGCGAGTCGGCGACTTTCTTCTGCCATTGCGCGCGGCGGTGATCGCGAATCGCGTTCATCGCTTCCTGTGTCTTGCGTTCCTTCTCGCGCAGGAACGCTTGTTTCACGTTCATGGCTTTATCGAACGCCGCTCGGGCGGTGGAAAGTTGACCTTGCGTGCGGGCCAGCGCTGAGCGTAGCTGTTCGAGCTGCACAGCGAAGCTGCCGGCGAGGTCATCCCGGCCGCCGTTGATCGCGGCTTTGATTTTCGATGCGAGCTGGTCGACTTCGGTTTTGTATTTGGCCTCCTCCTTTTCGAGCAGCGTCACGTTGGCTTTCACCATGGCGATGCTGTCGTTCATCCGCGGGACTTGATCGTTCATGTCGCGGATATTTTGTTCGAGGATGAGCTCGGGGTTCTCCGCTACCGAGATGAAGAAGCCCATGAAGGACCGCATGGCACGGGACAGACGTCTCCACATTGTTACGATTTCTCCTTAGTAGGTAGCGGCGCGGCCGCGGGCGCCGGTGGATTAGGGGGCAGAACACTGCCCACGGTGACCGGGTTGTCGGTGAGAAAATAGCCGACTGTATCGGCGATCTTCTGTTCCTCCTGATGCTTCTGTTGCAACCAGGTCTGGAAGCGTTCCTTTTCCTGAGCTACGGATTCGTTGTTGGCTTGGATGCGCGCTCGGAA
>DASQDN010000323.1:0-4123 GCA_035634155.1 Bryobacteraceae bacterium
AACAACGAGTACCTCACAAGCCTGAGATTGAAGTCGGAGCCAGCCATGTTGTGGCAAGGCCCGTTCTTTCGCATCGGCAAGGTGGAATCGTTCTTCGCTGACCAGCGATCGTACATCTATAAGGGTAAGAAGATTGATCAGCAGATGCACCTTGGCTTCGATTTAAGTGACGTGCAGGCAGCCCCCGTGAAGGCGGCCAATGCCGGAAAGGTGATCCATGCAGGCCCGAACGGGATTTACGGCAATTGCATTGTCGTGGACCACGGCTACGGATTGCAGACCATCTACGGGCACCTGCGGCAGATCGACGTGAAGGTTGGCGACGCCGTGGCCAAGGAGCAGGTGATGGGGCGCAGCGGCGCCACGGGGCTGGCAGGCGGGGATCATATCCACTACTCGATTCAGGTAGACGGCGTGCAAGTGAATCCCATCGAATGGTGGGACGAGCATTGGATTCAGGATCGAATCCTGAGCAAGATAGGACCGGCGAAGAAGTAAATTAGTTGCGCAAGAGTAAGAACAAGAGCCAGGCTAAGCCTGCAAAGCTGATCCCGTAGGCGGCGCGTCCCAAGGGGAACGCCATGCGTTCTGAAAAGGATCCCGGCGGGACGCGCGCCAGCAAAAGAAATCCGATTCCCAGAAGCAGCCACCCGAGCCAGCGCCAGTCGGTGACGCCTTCGTAGGCGAAGTCGTGTACGAGGTTAAAGCCTGCCAGGGCGAGATACAACAGCCCGACCAAGCTGATGACTACATTTGGCTTGCGCGCGCCGAAGATGGGATCAGTCATTGTTGCACCGGGCGCGTTGCATCGGATAATCGATCGCTCGGTCCTTGCCTTTATCCAGGCCCTCAATGCGGCCAAGAAGAGCGTCTGGTCCGGTGAGCCGATAGATCACTCGCTGCGGGAAATCGTGCTCGGGATTCTCGAATACAACAGACGTGGCGGTGATTTCCTTGACGCGGAACGCGGTCGTCTTCGCCGCCAATCGCTGCTGCACGTTCAGCACGATTCCATCGGCCTGCTCGGAAACGGAGAAGTATTCCGTGCCGACTACTTTGCCGTTGCGCACCGATCGGCCCATTCCCATCACGGAACCGGCTTCGGGCTTCATCCACATCTCGTACGTACCGGGGCCCGCCCAGCAGCCCGCCATGAACGCAAGCTTGTCGATCTGTCCAGCGCAAAGCGCTGTCCCGCAGAGGAAGAGAAGCACTCTCATTGTGGATCTACCTTAGCGCGTTTCGAAGCGGCAAGGATAATAGGAGGGTGAATCCGCTTCTCCAGATCCAATTTCGCGTACCGTTTGACCAGATTCGCGCCGAGCATGTCGAGCCGGCGGTTCAGCAGCTTCTCGAAGAAGCGCGCGCCAATCAGGCCGCGCTGTCATCGAGCACTGGTCCGCGCACCTTCGATACCACCCTGCTTGCCTTGGAGTCGCTGACCGAGAAGCTTGACTGGGCCATGGGCGTGGTCCGGCACCTGGAATCGGTCGCCACTTATCCGGAATTGCGCGCCGCCTACAATGCAGTGCAGCCGGAGGTCAGTCTCTTTTATACGAACATCGTGCTTGACGCGGGCATCTGGCGCATGTTGAAAGAGTACGCCGACACGGACGAGGCTCGCGCGCTCACCGGAGTGCGAGCCCGGTTCCTGAAGAAGACGATGGATGGCTTTCGTCGTAGCGGGGCTGACTTGGACGAGCCCGGGAAAAAGCGGCTTCAGGAGATCGAAGTGGAGTTGGCGCAGGCCACAACAAAGTTTTCAGAAAATGTTCTGGATTCCACGAACGCTTTCGAACTCATCGTAACGGACGAGAAGCAGCTCTCGGGCTTACCTCCAAGCGCAATCGATGCGGCGCGCGAAAGCGCCAATCAGAAGGGTGTGGAGGGATGGCGCTTCACTTTGCAGGCGCCGAGCTACACCGCTGTCCTCACATACATGGACGATCGCGCGACGCGTGAAACGATGTATCGCGCCTTCACCACACGAGCTACCGAAGGTATTCATGACAACAGTGCGGTACTGGCTCGGATTCTTGACTTACGCCGCTTGAAAGCGGGCCTTCTCGGATACCGCGACTTTGCCGACCTGGTACTTGAAGAGCGGATGGCGAAGAATGCCGAGCGCGCGCTCGCCTTCGTGCATGAGTTGCACACCAAAACCAAAGATCGGTTCGAGCAGGAGAACGCGGAACTGCACGCGTTTCGTCGTGAGATCGAAGGCCCGAATGCTCCAGAGATGCAGCCCTGGGATGTCGGCTACTATTCCGAGAAGCAGCGGCAGGCCTTGTATGACTTCGATGAAGAAGAACTTCGGCCGTATTTCGAGCTGGACACCGTAGTCGCGGGCATGTACGAGTTGGTGGATCGCCTTTATGGCATCCAGGTTCGTGAAGAGAAAGGAGTGCCGGGGTGGGATGCCGCGGTGAAGACCTACGCTATCGTCGATGCCGACGGCACAACGCTCGGCTCCTTCTATGCGGATTGGTTCCCGCGCGAGAACAAACGCGGCGGCGCGTGGATGGACGCGCTGCTCACTGGTGGTCCCAGGCAGGATAGCTTCCATCCTCACCTTGGACTAATCTGCGGCAATCTTACGCCTCCGGTTGCGGACCGGCCGTCGTTGCTGACACATCGCGAAGTAGAAACCGTCTTCCACGAGTTCGGACATCTCCTGCACCATTGCTTGAGCCGTGTTGAGATTCGGTCATTGGCCGGCACCAACGTGGCTTGGGACTTCGTGGAGCTTCCTTCGCAGATCATGGAGAACTGGTGCTGGGAACGCGAATCGCTCGATTTGTTTGCCAAGCACTACCAGTCCGGTGAGACGCTGCCGCAGGATCTGTTCGACAAGATGGTTCGCGCGAAGAACTTCCGGGCGGCGAACATGCAGATGCGGCAGTTGAGCTTCGCGACGACGGACTTGGCTCTGCATACCCAATATTCACCGGATCGCGATGGCGATGTGATTGGATACTCGCGCACGCTGATGCAGCGCTTCTCGGCCGCGCCCCTGCCATCAAACTACGCGATGATCGCGAGCTTCACTCATCTGTTCTCGAGTCCTGTGGCCTACGCGGCCGGATATTACTCGTACAAATGGGCGGAAGTGCTTGACGCGGATGCATTCACGCAGTTCCGGAAGCTGGGGGTGTTCAGCCGGGAGGCGGGTATGCAGTTTCGCGACCGAATTCTGGCTCGCGGCGACAGCGAAGATCCGGCGGAGTTGTATCGCTCGTTCATGGGCCGGGATCCGGACATTAATGCATTGTTGCGTCGCAGCGGCTTAGCTGCGTAACAATTTCAAAGTGCCCTGTAGATTCTTCCGGCGCGCGTTTGAAGCTGCGCCGGAAGGTGTTGAGAATGCTTAGTGGATCTGACTTGGCGCCGCGATTGCTTCTGCCGGACCAGAAGGAGAAGCTATGCTCGTTACCTCTAAACTGACAAAAACGATTGTTACTTTCTGCGCTGGAGCGGCACTGGCCGTCGCTCAAACTCCCGCCACTGGCGCCGGCACTGCTACGCAACAGTCGGGAACCGGTGCAGCTACGTCGCAATCGGGAACGCAATCGGGCTCTCAGTCCGGGCCGATTTCCAAGCACGCCGGACATAACGAAGATCACGGCATGAGTTCGAACAAGGGCGCTGGTCTAATGGTTGGACCTGTCGATCAGCAGTTCATGGTGAAGGCCGCTCAGGGCAGCTTGATGGAGATCGAAGCGGCTCGGCTCGCACAGCAGAAGGCGTCCAGCAACGAAATCAAGGAATTCGCCCGTAAGCTGGAGCAGGATCACACGGCGGCGAATGAGAAGTTGAAGGCTCTCGCGGCGCAGAAGAATGTCGATCTGCCGACGGACATGGGTCCGCATCGCGCCATGCTCGACAAGGTGGCCGCCCGCACGGGTGACGACTTCGACAAGCAGTGGATGAAGATGCAGGTATCGCATCACAAGAAGGATGTGAACGACTTCCAGAAGCACACCACGCGCGCAATGGATTCCGACGTTCGTTCGTTTGCTTCGGCGACGCTGCCGACGTTGCAGGGTCACCTGCAGCAGGCGCAGCAGTTGGAAGGCAGCACGCGCGGCCGTTCTTCGTCCAGCAGCAAGAGCAGCACATCGGG
>DASQDN010000324.1:0-5469 GCA_035634155.1 Bryobacteraceae bacterium
GTTCGCGAGAATGGAGCCGTGGCTCAGCACCACACCCTTCGGCATCCCCTCCGACCCGGAGGTAAACAGAATCACCGCCGGATCCTCCGGCCGCGCACGGCGCAGGACACGACGGGGCTTCCGCAGCGCCCATAGGATCAACCACAGCTTGTCAAGAAGCCCGAACTGCGCCCGCAGATCCTCCAGGTAGACCACCCGGACGTCGCGCAACTGCCGCAGCAGGTCGCCAAGTTTCGCCTTCTCGACGAACGCCTTTGACGTGATGATCGTGTTGATAGTCGAGATGCGGCACGCATTCTGCATGGCATCGAGGCCGGAGGTGAAGTTCAGCATCGCCGGCACCCGCCGCATCCCGAACATGCCGAACAGAAGGTAAACGGTCGCATTTACGTTCGGCATCAATACGCCGACGTTCTCCCCTTCGGCAGCCAGCTTGGAAACGATGCGACCAAGCGCGAGGCTCCCCTTGATGATCGTTTTATACGTCACCGGCGCGGCCGCGATGTCTTCCAGGACGTCGCGATCGTCACCTTGGATCTTCACCGCATCCAGCAGAGCATCATAGATATTGGTGTGCTTGCGCGACTGGAACTCCGCGTTCTGCATCACGCGCCGCATTTCTTCGCTCGCGAGGCGGCGCCGGATCTTCGCGGTTCTCCCTTCCGGCATGGGGATCGTCACGCCAGGATTGATGGTCAAGGTGATCTTCGGACAATTGAACTGCGGGAAGTCGCCTTTCATCCGGCTGAAGGGCGAATACACGGCGCCATCGATGTGCAGCGGAATCACCGTGCATCCCGTCTTGGCGGCGACAAAGGCGGGGCCGTCGTAGATCTTCATCAAGCTGCCGGTTTGAGTGATGCGGCCTTCCGGGAAGATCACAACGGGATGCCCCTCTTCCACCAGGCTCACCAGCGCTTTGATGGCAAGCGGGCTGGTGGTGTCCACCACCTTGTGGCGCAAAAACTTCAACGGAAGCTTGAAGATCCACTTATTGGCGATACTCGTGTGGATCAGATAGGTCGGAGACAGCGGCAGGAAAGCCCCGATGACAATGCCATCCAGAAACGACTGGTGATTGCAGATCACCAGCATTCGGTCGCACTTGGGCAGGTCGCCGATGCACTTGGCGCGGAAGAACAAACGCAGTAGGAAGCGCGCCGTGAAGGCGACAATTTCTCCGGGAATGGCAGACAAAGACGGCATGAATTCAGCTCTTCCCTATGGTATGGGATATACGTCGGACGCGCTCTTGCGCGGCCGGATGCGAGTTCCAGAATCCGCCGAGCGTTTCCATCATCACGTGCGCCGCTTCGCCCATGGGACTGCGCGGCCGATGCGGTTCCATGGGGGGCGGTGATTGCGCGGCCAGGCGTCGAAATAGAGATAACGCGGCGGGGGCCTTATATCCAGCAGCCACTGCGAGTCGCACGCCTGCCTCGTCCGCATCGAACTCCTGGAACTTCTTGTAGCCTAACGACAGCGCATCTTTCAGCAGGTTCGGCGCAGTGTGGCGCAGCTCAATGTGCGAGACCTCGTGGCCGAGCACCATCGATAGCTCATCCTCACACTTGACGAAGGCCAGCAGCCCGGTGTTCACGTACACATAGCCGCCCGGCAGCGCAAACGCATTCGGCGTAGGATGTTCGCGCACGGTGAAGCGATAGATCACGTCCTTGCGCCCCGCATGCGCTGCTATCCGAGCGCCAACCTTTTCCACGTATGGCTGCAACGTGGGGTCCTGCGGAATAGCCGGCGGAATGCTGGCAGCAAGCCGATCGCCGACACGCTGTTCGCGGACCGAAGGAGACGCGGTCAAGGTTCCGGCCCCTCGAACCGCGTCGGCCCAGATCTCCATGGGAGCCGAGAAGCCGACGCGCTCCTCACGCGGCATCCTATACACCGCGTACACAGTCACGGCAATCCATATGAACAGCGCGATCGGAATTGTATGCGCCGGCTTCACAGCATTCCCTCCAGTTGTTTCCGGAATCGTGTATAGACCCACGAACCTCCAATCAGCAGCGCACCGAGCACCAGGAACGACGCAATCCGATACGGCGTGTCGAGCGTGGCGAAATCATAGAAGAACAGCTTGGCGATGCAGGCTGCCAGCAAGGCAAGTCCGGTCAATCGCACATGCCGTTCTCGCAATCCGAAACCGCACCCGAGCAGCACTGCTCCTTGAACAGCCCACGTCATCGTCAGAACCTTGCCCGAGACTTCGTAATACAACAGCACCGAAAGAAGCGCGCTGCCAAGCGTGGAGAACAGCGGCCGGGCGAAAGTCTCCTGATCGCGACGCGAGACCAGATGCGCGACAAACAAGGACGCGATAACCGCAGCCCCGATCCAAACCCGAGCGAACACCGCGGGCTCATAGAAGTTAGTCACCCAACAATGCACAAATGTGACAGCCGCCAGCAGATATGCCTGATAGCGCAGGTCGCGATTGTCACGCCGGGCTCCGAAGAACTGGCAGATCACGAACATCAAACTCCAGCCGACAACGGCGTGCAGGCGGCCGAGTTCGAACCGCATCAACGCGGCTGCGGCGATAGCGCCTGTGTACACAAATAGCCGGCGGCCGCGAACGTAGAAGTAATACTGCAGAGCCACCACTGGCGTGGAAGTCAGCAGCCGCTCGGCCGTATCGAAGTTCGCGAAGAAGAGTCGCCCGAAGGCGGCAAGCGCCATCGCCTCGCCCTGAAGCTTCCATCGAGTCTCAAACAGCATTAGCGCAATCGCCGCCCACCCCAGTGCCACCAATGAAGCGGGCAGGATATTCCAGGCCAGCACCGCAGCCATCACTGTGCCGCAAGTGGCCGCCGCAGCCGCAAACCGGGACCGCATGGCTCCCGCGAATAGCATCAAGGCAGCGACAAGTTGCGGCCCCCACGGCAAAGGCGACGGCTGGTCGATACCTATTACGTTCACTGCGCCGAGGACTGAAACAGCAAGGCTTGCCATCGCAAGCGTCTGCCAGAAGAAGTCACGAGCTTCCGTCCGGCTGTGAACGACCGACAACACACCTGTGAGTGCCAGCCAACATACGCCGAGCCATTCGAGCGGTGTTTCGGTGGCGAGAACGAGGGCCGTTAACGCCGTACCTGCGAAGCTGTAGCCGAACGATTCACGGTGCAGCCAGCGGTTGACGTACATGGCAAGAGCAGCTATCGCCGTTAGGATGGCCCACTCCCGAGTGTGGGACATCGCTCCTTCGGTGAGCAACTGGCCGATAGCTACAATAAATGCGCCCGCTCCGAGCCAGCGGACAAACCGCTCCTGGAATCGCACACCTGCCAGGAACACCAGTTGGGCTTCGAGCAGCAGGCACGCGACCGTGGTCAGGCCGGACGTGTGCTCGTAGACCGCCGATCCGCAGAGGACTGCAAACGCCGTGACCGCTCCGCGATACTCGCGCTTGTACGCGATGCGCATTGCTGTGCTGGCCGCGTACGCCGAAGCAGCGATGGCTGGTGAGCCCCACGCGAGGAAGCTAAAGCAGATCGCGTTCAGGAAGAACGGCAAGCGAGACCCGGAAGGGCGCAGCACGTCCGCGGCCTCAAAGACGATCCAATAGGTGAGCAGCAGAACCTTGGTGAGGTGCGGCTGGGCCGCTGTCATCGCCTGCGAATGCAGGAAGAACACCGCGTAGGCGATCGGCAGTCCGGCCATGATCAGCCGCATCCAACCAAAGCGATAGGCGACGTAGATGAGCGAAGCTGCGAGCGGGATGGTGGCAGCAATGGCGAGGGTCGCAATTCCGCTTATCGCCAACGCGAGGAAGCTTAGCAGGTAGGCCATGCCGGTCACGGTCTCAGACCGATAACGAAGCGAGAAGCCGATCATCGCCGCCGACACGGACGCGAGCAGCAGAGTGCCGATAATCGGATCGGTAATGATCTGCGCAGCAGGAACTGCATACGCGGCGAACGCAGTGAAATACAGTCCCGCCCAGCCGCCGCCGATCAGGCCGCGGCCGAAAAGCTGGTAGTCTTCCCGCCGTTCGGCGAATAAGCCGCCGCCTAGCAGAGTGAGGCTCGCCAGGACGCCGACCGCGATTCGTCCGCCGGGTCCAAGCTCACGGAGCGAATAGCCAAGGAACAGCGCAATGCCGACAATCAGCAGCAGCACGCCGAGCTTGTTGAGCAGATTGCCGCCCAGCACCGCTTCCCAGTCCACAGCGGGGCGTGGCGCTTCTTGATCGACCTCAGCTGCTTCAACCTCGACCTGTGGGATCGGAGGTGGTTCGAAGGCGACGACCGGCTCCGGCTCGGGCGCTTGCGGCTCCGGAGAATACGGAAGGGGTGGAGGCATGGCCATCGGCGGCAGCGCTACGTCGGGGGTGGCAAACCGCAGACCTTCGAGTTCGCTCAACCGGTTGGACAAGCTTCTCAGCTTGAAAATCAACCCGATGACGGCGATCCACAACAGCAATTCACTCATGCCCTTATAGGCGCAATCCGGTGTCCGTTCCAATCTCCTTCAGACAGCAGGTCCTTACGGGATCACACCCATAGGTGCTTTCACATTCAATGCACGTCGATGTACATTGGATGCACATGCCTTCCCTCTTCACTGCTTCGGAAACGAAGTTCCTGCAAGCGGTTTCTTCCATTGCGTACGCGAACCCTTTTCTTCCCGAGTTGCTGGAGCAGGAACGGCAGGCACTGGGGCGCGAGTACGTAGAGCAGCCCGCCTTCTGGAGCCTGGAAGTCGACGACCCGGACAAACGCCGGGCGAACACCTGGCGCCTGCTCCCCAAAATCGAGCGCCTGCTCGACGCAGTGCCATTGCGCATGCGCCGCGACTCAAAGCCTACCGAGCGCGAACTCTTCCTTTATGAGGATGCGGCGCTATACGCCATCTATCACCACTTCCACGACCGGCTCTTTGAGCTGGCGGTCCACCGGCGCGATAGTCGGACGCCGTTTTATCGCGAGTTTTTGGCGATGTGGAAGGAGCGGATGCAGCGGACCGAGTTCAATCTACCTTCCGGCCACGACCCTCGCCACCTTTGGGCCTGCTACTTTCAAATCGCGCGCGCATTTCACAACGTCTTCACCAGCATCATCGGCGCGTCGCTCCCGGCCGCTCGGCTGCGAGCCGCCGTTTGGCAGTCGGTCTTCACGCATGACATGCGGCGCTACCGCCGGTCCTTTTATAACCGGATGGGCGAGTTCACCACGCTGATCACGGGCCCGTCAGGCACGGGAAAAGAGCTGGTGGCTCGGTCCATCGCGCTTTCCCGATACATCCCGTTCGACGACCGCTCGTTGACGTTCGGGGAGGACCTGAACACGCATTTCCACCCGATTCACATCGGCGCGCTCACCAGCACGCTGGTGGAATCCGAGCTTTTCGGTCACAAGCGGGGGTCGTTCACCGGGGCGATGTCGGACCGGCAGGGGCTGTTGGAGGCTTGCCCTCCCCTGGGCGCCGTCTGCCTCGATGAGATCGGCGAAC
>DASQDN010000325.1:0-3018 GCA_035634155.1 Bryobacteraceae bacterium
AACACCAGCGGAGCATTCCAATTGATCGCCATCTCGGTCGCGGCGTACGAGTCCTGATCGTCAGCCCAATACTTCATTGGAGGGAGTCCCGCGGGCATCGCGCGCAGCACGTTGTCCTGGGTTTGGTTGCGGTTGGGTCCACCTGAGAGCATTCCGGGCCACGGCTCATCGTTGCGGTCCGCGCCGCTTGGGCGATGATGCGGCTTGCGGAAAGGATTAGATCCTACCTGAGTCACCCACGACGTCGAGAACGCGTTTCGGCCGAGGAGGTAGTGCAGGTTTTCGACCGCGGCTTCGACGTAACGAGGATCCGGCTGCAGGGCGTTGGCGACAAGAAGGAGCAAGCTGTAGTTCGCGGCGACGCTATTAGATCCCCAGATGTAGTCACTAGCGACCATCGTAGTGCGGTATGGACTTGACAACGTGCGTTCCGCAAGCGCTTTGGCGGCTTTGACGGTGGTGTCGCGAATAGCGGCGACCGCGCCGGCATCGGACTGCTCTCCTGCGCCGAGTACGTATGTCCATAGCGCCATGCCCCCGACGGACGGCCACCCGGGCGGGCTTCCCGCCTGCGACAAGGATCCAGCATAGTTCTGCTTGAAGTAGTCGTGATAGCTTGCCTCGCCGGTGGTGCGCCACAACTCCGCCGCCGCCCAGAGACGCTCATCTGCGCAATTGCCATCACCGTAGCCGCCGGTCGCTACACCGGTGGGATTTTGGAAAGTGACATTCGGATGCTGCGTGAGCCAGGTCCAGGCGCGAGCCGCCGCCGCGGTTGAACGGGACGCAAACTGCTCATCGAAGGGCTTGTAGAGCCGGCCGGCGATCGCGAGCACAGCGGCGAAGTCCCCTGTGGCGCAGGAATTCTTAAACGGAGCCGAACCCGTGCCGATGACCACGCTCGGCATGGTGTCGCGCTCGGGCATGACGAATCCCGCAAAATTGACGCTGGTCTGCTTGTGCCAGACGCCGCCGTCGTCATCCTGCATCGTGAGCATCCACTCGAGATTCCAGCGGATTTCGTCTAGAATGTCGGGCGTTGCGTTGCCGCTTTCGGGGATTATCAGCTTGAGATCCCGTACCCGTTTGGGGAACATCTCATAGGTCCACAACAGCGTGCCTGTGGTGATTCCTGAGTTCACCACATAGCGGCCGTAGTCACCGGCATCGTGCCAGCCGTATGCACTCTGTCTTTCGCCCGATTTGCCCGATGAAGGATGAAACTGGCCTCTCGTGTGGCAGATCTCGTACCTGTAACCGGGGAACTCTTCGCCCAGATCGACGGCTGTGCCGCAGCGCTGGCCATAGAAGCTACGCATGGCGAGATAGTACGTGCGCTCATACGCATTCGCATCGATAACGAACGGGTAGCTTTGCCCTAGATTCTCGACATCAATCACGTACTCACCAGGCTGCGTTAAGGAAGTGAAGTCGGCTGATCGCAATGTATCGCCGGACAGCCCG
The DNA here is from genome assembly GCA_035634155.1 of Bryobacteraceae bacterium. Classification (GTDB taxonomy): domain Bacteria; phylum Acidobacteriota; class Terriglobia; order Bryobacterales; family Bryobacteraceae; genus DASQDN01. The sequence goes on from DASQDN010000325.1 coordinate 1,465, forward strand.
TCCTGTGTCGCCGGGCCGAGTTGACCGGAAAAGACAATCCTGTCTGAGCCCTTGCGCTTGACGGTAAACTTATCGCCCGCAGTCGACGAGGCGATCAGCGCATGCTTGGGAAAACCTGGGAGATAGCCCACCTGGTTGACACGGATCTCCGGGGCCGGCGCCGCGGATTGGCCGCAGAGTGCGGCCGTTAGTACGAAAAACAACTGCCACCGGGGCATCTTCCCACTCTACTAAAGCTGCGGGCCAGGGAACGGTTTGATAAGCTATTGCCGGAATCCCCTGCTCAACCGGTTCCATTCACTTGGAGGAGTTCATGTCCATCTCAGCCCTTGACCGCCGCACGTTCGTGCGCGCGACCGCAATGACAGCGCTATCTTACTCGCGCATCATGGGAGCCAACGAGAGGTTGCGCCTCGGCGCGATCGGTGTCGGCGAGCGCGGGCGCGGCGACTTGTCGAAGTTTGCGAAGAATCCTACGGTCGAGGTCGCCGCCGTATGTGACATCTATGCCGAGCAGATCGACAAGGCGAAGTCGATCGCGCCAAACTCGCAAACCTTTACCGATCACCGCAAGTTGCTGGCGGCTCCAAATATCGACATCGTATTGATCGCGACGCCCGATCATTGGCACGCGCAGACCACGATTGACGCGTTGAATGCGGGCAAGGACGTGTATGTCGAAAAGCCGCTGACGCTCTCCATTGAAGAAGGGCCAACGATTGTCAAGGCGGCGCGCGTGAACGAGCGCATCTGCCAGGTCGGAATGCAGCAGCGCTCGGGCAAACACTACCTGCAAGCGAAGCAGGAGTATTTCGATACCAAGAAGCTGGGTAAGATCACGCTTGCGCGCACGTGGTGGCATGGCAACGGGTATCACCTGCGCAAGGCCCCGGCGTCACTGGCGCAGCGGCCCAGTAACCTCGATTGGGCTCGTTACCTGGGCCCGCTGCAATGGCGGGATTGGGATCCGCAGCAGTATTGGAACTGGCGCGCGTATCTGGACTTCGGTGGCGGCCAGGTGACGGACCTGTTTACTCACTGGATTGACGTGGTGCACATGTTCACGGGTCACGAGATTCCGCGATCGGCAACGGCGGCCGGTGGCGTGTATCACTACAAGGACGGCCGTACGGCTCCGGATACGATCAACGTGGCATTGGAGTATCCGAACGATATGACTGCGACTTTCGATGCGACCCTGGCGCCGGGAATCACCGGCGCTGCGGTGGAGATGTGCGGCACGGAGGGGCGGTTGTATATCGATCGTAGCCGCTACATTTTCACACCCGTTGGCCGCAATGCGCAGCCGATCACGGTTCAGGCCAACAGCGATCTGGATGTCGATCACATCACCAACTTCCTGGAGTGTGTACGGAGCCGGAAGTTGCCTAATGGCGACGTGCTCATTGGCCATCGCTCGGCGCAAGCTTCGCATCTGGGCAACATCGCTTACATGGAGAAGCGTCGCCTGGAGTTCGATATTATTCGCGAGAAGATTCAGCCTCTCTAGAAACAAGAAGGCCGCATGCCGGTGGCTCACCACCCGGGCATGCG
>DASQDN010000326.1:0-3932 GCA_035634155.1 Bryobacteraceae bacterium
ATGAAGAATCTCCTCGCGGCAATACTCGTGTTGTGCTCAGCGGCAGGCGTTGGTGAGGCTGCTGTAGTTTGCAATCCTGTGCTTCCTGTTCCGGGGATCGTGCCGCCAGAGCCTTCGGTGCAAGTAACGAATTACTTGCTCGGATGCGAGAATTCGGGCGCAGCGCAGACATTGGTGTTCGATTTATCCTTATTTCTGAATACGACCGTCACGTCGCAGCCGGTGGATGCTTCAGGGCACGTGCAAACTTTAGCGATTCTCGAGGAGTTTCCGTTTGCTCTGGCGACGCCCACTCTTGGGGTGGATGCGTTTTACGCCACGCGCCCTTCACTCAATCAACTGAAGTGGACCGGGCTTTCTGTTTTCGCGCCTGAGAACGGCGCATTTTCCATACGCATTGACGACATATGGGCTGATGCTAAAGCGGTCGGGGTATCCGGTATGCTTATTCCCAACGTCATCTTTGGCTTCGCAGCGACGGAGGGTGTGGATGCGCCAGTTGTTGAGAATGGGCAGGTGGTTTTAGCATACGTCGTCCGCCAGCCAACTCAACCGGTTCCGACGCCGGAACCCGCCACTGCGCTGAGCGCGGTAGCGGGTATTGCCGGCATGGTTCTGTTGAGGCGCAAGACTGTTGGCGGCTCTTAGCAGCTTGGCTTCTTACTTCGCTGTCATATAGCCGGTTACTGTGGCCGTTAGCTTGTCGCCGTTGGCGATGGCGTCTGCCATGCAGGCTACGCGGAACACCGCGCTTGGGGCGAATTCAGCGTATATCAGGATAGGCGTTTGCGGGATGATCCACAGATTCGACTGGAACTCGAAAGGTTTGGGCAGTAGAAGGCGGGTCTTGTCTTCCTGCTGGAAGTTGGAGACCTGGAGTTTCGGATGAGAAGAGATGATCTGACAGGACTTGATCCTCCCGTACGCGCTGAGCGTCGGGCCTAAAGCAACCGCAACGCGCTCCACTGTGAGGATTTTGCCGAGCGGCGGCAATGGCATGTCGACGTAGACTTCGGCGTCACTGGTCGGCGGGAGGGCTTTGGTGAAGGTTCCTTGCCAAGGCTCCCTTTCTGACTGGGCTTGCGCAATCCCCGTCAGGAGAGCGAGGGCCAGCGTGGCGCTCGCGATTCGTTTGAGTTTATTCATTGTCTTTTCTCGCTGGGTTGAACTTTTCAAGCCTCTGTGGGCTTCACGAGGGCATGTGCAAACCAGCGGGAGAATTCGTCAAGATTTCTGGAAGAGCAGCAGATCGAGGCTGAAGGTGACGCGGGCGGCCCTTACGGGCTGCGGTTGCAGGGGGCGGTAGATGGAGTGGAGGACGTCTTCTACAGCCGCGGTGTCGAGGTCGGCCGTGGCGGTGACCTGGTGTTGGGCGGTTAGTTGGAAAGTTGGGGTGAAGGTTTCAATGGTTCGCTGCGTGCGGTCGCGTCCGGCGCCTCGAAGTTCGATGAGGTCGTCGGGGGCGGGAATGGCTACCAGGAGTTGGCCGTCTTCGCGGAGGACTCGGTGGAACTCGGTGGCGTTCATGCGGGCGGTGATGGATAGGACTTTCGAGAAGGACTTGTCGGCGTAGGGGATCGCTCGGTCAGCGTTCGCTACTATCCATTCACATTTGGGATAGCGCTTGGCGGCGGCGTCGATGGCGGGGATGGAGATGTCTATGCCATGGGCGGCGCAGTTGGTTTCTCGTTGAAGGCTACCTAGATAGAAGCCATCGCCGCAGCCCGCGTCGAGAACCAGGTCTTCCGATGTAGCTTTGAGGACTTGCGCTATACCTTCGTAGAGGCGCCGCGTTACGCCTCTGTCATGGAGTCGTCTCCGGCCCTGCACTGCGGCCGGCGTATCGCCAGGATTCTTGGATCGCCGGTCCTGGGGTTGCAATAGATTGATGTAGCCACTGCGGGCGATGTCGAAAGAGTGTTGCCGGTCGCAGACGAGACGGCGGTCGGCGCGCACGAGAGGCAGATGGCAGTCGCGGACCGGGCAGATGAGCACTGGGTGTCGTTAGGCGCCGGCGGTCTGGCGCGCGGCAAGTCCGGTTTGCTGGAGGACTGCCACGATGCGGGGTTCGTTCCGCAGCGGTTCCAATGCCGGGTCCATGAGCACCATCGGGAGGAATGGGTCGCGCTCGGCGGCGGCTCGATCGAAGGCGGCGTACGCTTTTTCGAGCTCGCCTTGGGTGAGGAAGGCTGTGGCGAAGAGGCTCGACGGCACGTAGCGCGATTGGCGCAAGGGTACAAGCGCTTCGACTACGGCTTGCGCTTCTTCCATGCTTCGGCGAGCGGTGACGCCGTGCGACCAGCAGATGCCGGTGGGCGGGTCCGACACGCCGTCGGCTAAGGCTCGGACGAAGCACGCGGGCCAGAACGTAGGCTCGGCGTTGATTGCGGCGGCGGCCGATGCGCAGGCGGCTTCGGAATTGCCGGCCAAGTATTGCGCGAGGGCTCGGAAGGTGACGGCGCCCGGTGATGAGCCGGAGGGAGCGAACCTGAATCCGGCGGCGAGCACGAAGAGGTACGGCTGGAAGTTCGGCTCGTTGGGATCGATTTGTAAGATGTGGGCTCGGGCCTGGTCCCAGTGGCCATAGTGGATCGCTTCGACGAGGGCGAGCGCGGCGTGGGCTCCGGCTTCCTTTGGATTGAGATCGAGCGCGTGTTTGGCGGCCCACTCGGCTTTAGGGAGCAGGAGTTTGGGCTCGCGGACGGCGAGGACCGCGGCGGCCGCATAATAGTCGGCCATACCGACGTAGATGGTGGGGTTATCCCGGTCGTCGCGAACAGCCTTTTCGAAGCATTCGCGCGCGAGGGCGACCGCGTCGGGCGAGAACTTGCGGACATGCTCGACACCTTCGGCGAGGAGCGGCGATACAGCGGAAAGCTTCTTGCGGACAGCGTCAACGATGCAGCGCGCGATCTCCTCCTGGGTCTTGAAGAGATCGCCTGCGATTTCGCGATCGTACCGCTCTGTCCACAGGTGCTGGCCGGTGGCGCCTTCGATGAGCTGGGCCATGACTCGGACGCGCATGCCTGATTTGCGGATGCTGCCTTCGAGCATGGCGGTTGCGGTTCGGGAACTCTTGGATGTCACCTTGAGACCGGGCGCTCCGGCGAGCGCGGCGGCGAGTTCCTGCATCAAGCCTTCGGCGAAGAAATCGTTGGCTTCGGTGGTGAAGTTCTGGAACGCGGTGACTGCCACTGTGGGCTCTTCGCTGAGGCGCGGCGGCGTGGATGGCTTGCCGAGGGAGCGCTCCAATACGTTCTTCAGTTCGGCGGCGGAGGCGTAGCGATCTTCCGGCTGTTTGCGGAGGCAGCGGTATACAACTTCGGCGAGCGCTTGCGGGGCTTCGCGGTTGATGACGCAGATGTCGGTGGGCTCATCGCGAAGTACGGCCGTGAGGGTGGAGATGGCCGAGTCGCCTTCGAAGGCTCGCCTGCCGGTGAGCATTTCGTAGAGCACGGCGCCGAGGGAGAAAATGTCGGTGCGCGGGTCGACGGGTTTGCCTAGGGCCTGCTCAGGGGCCATGTAGGCGGCGGTGCCGACGATGCAGCCTTCGGCCGTGACGGGTGATGCGGCGTTGGCCTGCATCTGCTGAAGATTCGCAGTCGAGTCGGTGAGTTTGGCGAGGCCGAAGTCGAGTAGCTTGACGAGACCGGCGGGCGTGACGACGATGTTGCCGGGCTTGAGATCGCGATGCACGATTCCGGCTTGATGGGCGGCGAATAGCGCGTCGGCGATTTGAGTTCCGTAGCGAACGGTCAGTTCGGGTTTGAGGGCGCCGCCGAGGAGCAACACGTCTATTGGCGAGCCTTTGACGTACTCCATGACAATGAAGTCGACACCGTTTTCCGAGCCGATGTCATAGACGGTGACGATGTTCGGGTGGTTGAGCGCCGATGCGGCTTGCGCTTCCTGGAAGAAGCGGCGTCGCGAAT
>DASQDN010000327.1:0-2991 GCA_035634155.1 Bryobacteraceae bacterium
CGGGCACTACTGAGTTCCACGGGTCGGCCTACTACTCCAAGCAGGCCCCGGTTCTGTTCGCCAACCAGTGGTTTGCGAACGCCAACCGTCAACCCAAAACCGATTTCAACTATGACCGTTACGGTGGATCTTTCGGCGGACCGGTGATTCTTCCCGGCCTGTACGACGGAAAGAACCGGACCTTCTTTATGTATGGCCCGGAAGGCTTCAAGGACAGCCGTCCGCGTAACAACGGCACCCCCACCACGCTCACGGACGCCAACAAGCGCGGCGATTTCTCGGCGCAACTCGCCGGCGGTGGCGCGAACTACACGATTTATGACCCGCTGACCCGCCGTGAGACGGCTCCTGGCGTCTACACCGCGACTGCTTTCCCGGGCAACATCATCCCGGAAAATCGGATTCACCCAATCTCCCGCGCTCTCTTGCAGTATTGGCCGAGCCCGACCTCACAAGGTGACGCCGTCGGCCGTCAGAACTTCCAAAACCCGAATCTCCTCGAAGTCACCGATTACTTCAATCACACGCTTCGCCTGGACCACAGCTTGTCCGATTCGCAGCGCCTCGCCTTCCGGTGGAGCAGCTACGACCGAGATAGCAACTACAACAACTACTTCGGAAATCTCGCGACCGGTGAAAACTTCCAGTTCATCTCCCGCGCCACCAGCCTTGACTACATCAAGGTGCTCGACGCGCAGACGGTTTTGAACCTCCGTTACGGCTACAACCGCTTCATTCGTGTGACGGCGAACAACCCCGAGTCGGATGGCTTTGACCTGACGTCACTAGGCTTCTCCCCGACTTACGTGAATCAGATCTCTGCCGACAACTGGAAGTTCCCCCGCATCGACATCAGCGGTTATCAGGGAACCGGTATCGGCGGCGAATACCGTCCGAACGATACGCATGCGTTCATCGGCACCGTGAACCGCACCGTTGGTTCTCATGCCGTGAAGTTCGGCACCGAGTTCCGCTCCTATCGTGAAAACGCGGTCTTCGACGGCAACGACACCGTCGGTCAGTTCGTCTTCGACGCGACCTATACCCGGCCGGCGAGCAACGCCGCCAACTCTCCGGACCAGATCGCGCAATCGGCCGCAGCGTTCCTGCTTGGTTTGCCGACCACCTCTCGCGTGGTTCGCGCGTCGAGCTATGCTGAACAGTCCACCTCGTGGGGCTTCTTCGTCCACGATGACTGGCGCGTTTCCGACCGCCTCACCTTGAACCTCGGCGTTCGCTGGGAATTCGAAACTCCGCTCGAAGAGCGCTTCGGACGCAGCCTGGCGGCTTTCGATCCTAACGCGAACGTCACCGTCAACGGACGGCAGTTCCGTGGGGCCTACACCGTTGGCGAACCCGGAAAAGGTCTATTCAACACACCGAAGGACCTCATCATGCCCCGCTTCGGCTTCGCTTATCGCCTCGGCGACAAGACCGTGCTCCGCGGCGGCTATGGCATCTACTACGGCTTCCTCGGCCAGCGCCGCACCGACGTCCAGCGAGCCGGATTCAGCCGCAACACGGAGTACAATGCTTCTCCGGACGGCGGGTTGAACTTCACGCGTAACATCGGTACCGTGTTCCAGGAGCCGCTGCAAGAGCCGCCATCCGCTTCCGAGATCCCGGCCACCCTCGTTGGCACCGGTAACACGTTCTTCAATCCCAATCCCAAGACCCCGCAAAACCAGCGGTGGCAGTTTGGCTTCCAGCGTGAGCTTCCCGGAGCCTGGGTAGCAGAAGCCAGCTACGTCGGCAACCGTGGTACTCGCCACGAAATCACGCGCGACATCAACCCTCTTCCCAAAGAGTACCTGAGCACGAGCCGCGAACGCGATCAGGCGAACATCACGTTCCTGAATGCGAACATTCCGAATCCGTACGCGGGCCAGTTGCTGATCACCGGCGGCTTGAACAACGCTACCTACGGCCGCGCTCAGTCACTCCGTCCGTTCCCGTACTACGGCGACCTGAACACGACTACGAACCAGGGTTATAGCTGGTATCACTCGCTGCAGGCCAACATTCAAAAGCGCTTCAGCAGTGGCTACACCGTGTTGGGCAGCTATACCTGGTCCAAGTTCATGGAAGCTTTGACCTACATGAACCCGGGCGACCCGATGCCTCTGGAGATGATCTCGCCGTTCGACCGTCCGCATCGCCTCTCGGTCAGCGCAGTTTACGAACTGCCCTTCGGCCGTGGCAAAGCGCTTCTCAGTTCGGAAAACCCCGTCCTGTCGCGTATCGTCGGCGGCTGGCAGCTCAATGGCATCTACACCTACCAGTCGGGTGCTCCGCTGAGCTGGGGCGGCAACTTCGCCTTCAACGGCTCGTTCGAAGATATCGCTCTCGACAGTCCGACGCGCGAGCGTTGGATCAACACGGACGCCGGATTCAACCGGAACAGCGCGCAGGCGCTTGACCGCCACATCCGTACGTTCCCGCAATACATCAGCGCGACGCGCAGCCACCGTTTGAGCAACGTTGACTTCTCCATTATCAAGAACACCGATATTACGGAGAGAATCAATGTGCAGTTCCGCGGTGAGGCGTTGAACGCCTTCAACAGCCCCCATTTCGCCGGTCCAGAATTGAACCCGACGAGCGCCAACTTCGGTGTGGTGAACAACGTGCAAAATTACGCACGCCGCATCCAGTTGGGCGCCCGCCTGGTGTTCTAAATCTCAACCCAGCGTCTAAGGCAATCAGGCCGGGGCGTCACCTTCGGGTGGCGCTCCGGCCTTTCTCTATTCTGATTGTTTACCCGCCGTCTCGATCTGCACCAGAGGTGCGCTCTTTATGGGCGGCTGGGTAGGTGGCTTGAGTAGCCGACCGGGAAGTTTTGAAAAGTACGCGAGCCGCTCCACAACGGGCAGCAGCGTTCTGACGGTTTTGCCGTGAAGCAGCAGACTGCCGGCCACCAGAGCGGGATGCGGAATGGTTGTGCAGCATCGGGCGCACGCGTCGATTTCACCCGCGCGCTTGGAGGTATGC
>DASQDN010000328.1:0-2934 GCA_035634155.1 Bryobacteraceae bacterium
AAGGAGATGTCCGAGTTCATGCAGAAGTCAGGCCTGCCCTACAAGATGAGCATGGAGAAGGCCTACTCCACCGACTCCAACATTTGGGGTGCAACGCACGAGGCCAAGGACCTGGAGTTCCTGAACAAGGGCGTCCGCATCGTCGAACCGATCATGGGCGTGCCCTTCTGGCGCGAGGATACTGACGTTCGTCCCGAAACCATCACGCTGAAGTTTCACGAAGGCTTTCCGGTTGCGATCAACGGGGTCGAATACCAAGACCACGTACAGATGGTTCTCGATGCGAACAAGATCGGAGGGCGTCACGGTCTGGGCATGTCGGACCAGATCGAGAACCGCATCATCGAAGCCAAGAGCCGCGGCATCTATGAAGCTCCCGCGATGGCGCTCTTCTTCATCGCGTATGAGCGACTGGTCACGGGTATCCACAACGAGGACACAATCGAGCAGTATCGTGAGAATGGCCGACGCTTGGGCCGCCTGCTTTATCAAGGCCGCTGGTTCGATCCCCAGTCGATGATGCTGCGCGAGATGTCGCAGCGCTGGGTGGCTCGCGCGGTGACTGGAGAAGTCACAGTGGAGCTGCGACGCGGCAATGACTACTCGATCCTCGACACGACAAGCCCCAATCTGACCTACAAGCCTGAGCGCCTGACCATGGAAAAGGACACCTCGTTCTTTTCTCCGTTGGACCGCATCGGACAACTCACCATGCGTAACCTGGACATCGCCGACACGCGCGACAAGCTCCATATCTACTCGAAAGCGGGCATGCTGGGTCCGGCCGCCGATACGGGCCTACACCTTTTGGGGGATGGCGAGAAGGCGGGTGATTAGCCCCCGCAGCCGTCTAAGTAGCTGCCCCCTCATTAGATAGGGAAAAACCTGCTAAAATGGGTACGAACATGGCAAACCCATCTGAGCAGAAAGTCCGGCTTCAGTTAACGGTTGAGCAGGTGAAAGCAGTCGCCACTCTTCTGGAAGATCAGGTATTCAGGGTGAAATTCATCGATCCGAAGATGCCCGGCTACAAGAAGAATCCTGAGCAGGTGCTGGCTGCCGAAGCCGCCCTCGCCATCTTGAAGGATTCGGTGAAATCATCGGCTCCCTCCGCCCGTCACGACGCGACTTCTTTCCGTCTGTCGCCGGCGAAGTCCTAAAAGCCCGGGGTGTCGAGCACCCGGTGCGCTATGTAAGTGAATGAAAGCAGGGCCGGACCTGCCGAGCGGCCCATCACCACCACTTGGTAGGCGCGAGGGAAGCCGTCGATTTTTTCGCTCCGAAACCGCTCCTTCAGTTCTCGTAATCCACGCGGAGAGGCGAAGAACTCGGCCGCTGCTTGCGATCCCACCGAATTGCCCGCGGCGAATACGACCACACGCTTCCGGTTATCTGCCCCATCGCTGGGCAACACCGTAATCAGGCCAGGATACTCGTCCAACTCCTCGGGGATGTTCTTGGGATAGTAGGTGCGAACCGCCGCCCCATCCTTGCCTCGCTCCCGAATCACGAAGTCCCGGACCGACTTGTCGTATTCCACACCGTACACCCCGCGCGCCAGCAGTCTGGCGACTGTGGGCGCAATTGTCGGATCGCCAAAGATGAGCGCGTTGCGGCCCCTCAGGTTGGAGATCGGGGCGTTCTGTTCGGGCAGGATTTGGACCGAAGCCCGAGCCAGATTCAGAACTTTCAACGCGGCGGCCATGCCCAGAACTCCTCCGTTTCGATAAGCCGACACCCTCGACATCCGGAGTTCCTGGCCGGGAACCGGCGGGACCAGTCTTTCATGCTCCACCCGTATCGCATCCGGCGGAGCAACATTCACTACTCCGGCCAAATCCGCGCCCGGAGGAAGTGATCGCACAATGTACTGGTCAGGCCGTTCCAACACGATGAGCGCGTCGGCGTCAGGCCTGGCGAGAGGCCCCCAAGCTTCGGCAACTAGCGGGTCAATATCGGATGTTGCTGGAGTTGCATGGAACGCCCGGTTCAAGCCGAACAGCAGAAGCGCCCCGACAACTACGCCGATTCCGATCTCGCGCCAGTGGATCGTTTTCCAACGGCTAACCGGCTCGGGAGGCGCCGGCAGAACGACTGGCGCATCGGCCTCGTTGACGGCGGCCGCAAAACCGGCAGGCGCCGGCGTTACGAATTCAGGCTCGTCCGCAGGAATGTACTTCGGCACATAAGAACCCTTCGGAAGGTCAATGCGCAACGGAGCATGCGGGTTTTCTTTTGTGTAGTACTCGAAAAGTTTCTGGCGGAGCGCGTGCGCGCGGCTACGGACAATGCCGTCGGTGGAAGGGACGAAATCCGCGCTGCGACCCAAGCCCTCCACACCGATGAGGTACTCGGTAATGGCGGCGGCGCGGCCGGACATCTCCATCTCGCAGACAAGGCGCAGGAAGCTGCGCAACTGCTCCGCTCGGGAGAAAGTGGCGCTTTCCAACACTTCCTGCAAGGCTTTGGCCTTGAGTTCCGGCGCAATGCTCGTAACGATCGACCCCTGCATCCTTACAACGATAATCCAGTTGGACTGCGAATGTGCAGGACTACCGGAATACCTGGGGAAGGAACTCGATCAGGTACTGTCTCCAGAGCGCAAAATTGTGAGCGCCTTCGGTAGCCTTGTACGTATGCTTGATCCCGTGCTTGGTCAGTACGCCGGAGAACCGCTCGGAACTCGGGTAGTGGCCGGGATCTTGCTTTCCGCAAGCTATGTAGACCGTCTTAAGCTTGCCGTTGGTTCCTTTGGCATCGGCAAGGATCTGGGGAAAGCGAGTCTCGAAATCGCGCGGACCCACCGGGCTGAAGGCGCCGATCGCGCTGAACAGATCCAGGTGATTGAAGCCGATCAGAATCGAGTGATCGCCGCCCATGGACAAACCCGCGATCGCGCGCGTCTTAGGACCAGCCGCAATCCGGTATTCGGAT
>DASQDN010000329.1:0-10223 GCA_035634155.1 Bryobacteraceae bacterium
CGACTTCTTTCCTGTCGCCCCGCCCGTCTCAGAGTTGACGTCGTCGAGGCTGCCGCAGGCGATTTACCTGATGGACTCCGCGATCCAGGCTCCGCAGCTATATCAGAGCGCTGTCACGCTGGAGCGACAGTTGCCGAAGAACATGACGCTGGCGACCACGTATACGAACACTCGCGGGTTTCATCAGCTTCGTTCCAGGAACATCAATGCTCCGCTTCCGGGCACGTTTACGGCGCCGGGCACGGGTGTTCATCCGTACGGATCGAACGGTCAATTGTTCTTGTATGAATCGAGTGCGGTGTTTCGGCAGCATCAACTCACGCTGCTAGTGAATGCGCGGCTGAATGCGAAGTATTCGCTGTTCGGCTACTACAGCTACAATCGCGCTCAAGCGAATTCCGATGGCGCAGGATCGTTCCCAGCAAACAACTATGATCTATCGGGAGAGTGGGGACGCGCCGCGTTCGATTACCGCCATCGCGCGCAGCTTGGCGGGAATTTTACACTGCCGTTCAAGATCAACTTGTCTCCGGCGGTGAACCTGGGGTCGTCTGGCCCCGTGAATATCACAACGGGTACGGATTGGAATGGCGATACGAACTTCAACGATCGACCGGCGTTCGCCACAGTTCCGGCGGGCACCGCGCCGCAGGTAGTTGCTTCGCGCTGGGGCACATTCAACATCGACCCGGTAGGGCATCCGGAGTATGGAACGGCAATCGTTCCTCGAAACTATGGTTCGGGGTATGAGTTCTTTGGCATCTTCACGCGTCTGAATCGCACGTGGACGTTCGGAGAGAGCGCTGCGCCGCCGCGACCCGCGGGCAACCCGACGACTACGGCGCCGAAGGGTCCAGGGCGGTATTCAATTCAGTTTATGGCGACGATAGGCAATACATTGAACCACAACAACCGCGCCGCGCCGGTGGGAAACCTGAGTTCCCCCTTCTTCGGACAGGCTTTGTCGAGCGTGTATCCGGCGAACGCCAATCGTTTTGTCTACCTTGGAGCACGGTTCGGTTTCTAGGCGTTATATGATACGGATCGAGCTTTATGATCCGGAACTCATTGTTTGCACTCGCGCTGCTCGCAGGCAGCTTAGGCGCTGCGTCGCCGAACCTGGACATTTACTGGATTGACGCGGAGGGCGGCGCCTCCACGTTAATCGTGGCGCCGAGCGGCCAATCGCTGCTGATCGATACCGCGAATCGCACGCCCGACGATCGGGATGCCAAGCGCATCTTTGCCGTGGCGCAGCAGGCCGGCTTGAAGAAGATTGACTTCCTGCTGACCACGCATTATCACGGGGACCATGTGGGCGCGATGGAAGCGCTGGCGAAGCTGATTCCGATTGAGCAGTACCTGGATCATGGTGAGTCGATTGAGCTGGAGCGGCCGCGTGGAATTGAATTGTATAAGCGGTACTCGGCGCAGGTGGAAGGCAAGCGCCGGATCCTGAAGCCAGGCGATACCATTCCGCTGAAAGGCACAAACATCACGGTGGTCGCGGCCAGTGGAAAGACGATCGCGAAAGCGCTGAAAGGCGGCGGAAAGACGGACGCATCGGTGTGCGATGCGATTCAGGCGAAGCCGCCAGAGACCGATATCGAGAACAACGAGAGCGTCGGCTTTGTGCTGACGTTTAATAAGTTTAAGTTCCTGGCCTTGGGCGATCTCCCGTGGAATTACGAGAAGGCACTGGTGTGCCCGCAGAATCTGATTGGGACAGTGGACCTTTATCAGACGACGCATCATGGGCTCGACCGTTCGGGTTTGCCGCAGCTTGTGTGGGCAGTGAAGCCGAAGGTCGCGGTGATGAACAATGGTCCGAGGAAGGGCGGTCCTGCGGCGACGTTTGAAGCGCTGCGCAAATCGCCGGGGTTGGAAGATATCTGGCAAGGGCATCTCGCGTTGAACACTCCGAAGGAAGTGAATACCGACGAGAAGATGATTGCGAATCTCGAACCCACAGCCGAGTGTAAGGGTCACCTGTTGAAGGCTTCTGTTGCGCCGGATGGCAAGTACACGCTGACAAACGCGCGCACGGGCTTCAGTAAAACGTACGCGTCAAAGTAGAGCTCAAGCCGATTCGCTTCTAAACATCCTTGGGGTGAGGCCGAACTCGGCGCGGAATGCGCGGTTGAAGTTCGAGACATCGCCGAAGCCGCAGTCGAGCGCGATGTCCAGGATCCTGGCTGGTGAACTCGCGAGACGTTTGGCTGCTTCGCGGAGGCGCGTTCTTAGCACGTATTGGTGAGGCGTCAATCCTGTGACGCTTTGGAATACTCGAAGGAAATGATAATCGCTGAGACGCGCGTGGCGAGCCAAGGTGGCGAGGTCGTGCGGATCCTCGGGATGACGCTCGATGAGGCGGATCACTTTGGCGATTCGTGCCGTTGATGATGTGGGCGGGTTCGCACCGAGGGGCGGAAGCTGACGGACGAGCTGGACCGTGAAGGCGGCGAGCTCGACTGAGATCTCGTCCCAGGCGTGATTGCCGGTAAGTGCGCGAGCGACGAGACCGGAGAGCTCGCGAAGTGGCGGTACACGGTCGGCAGGGAAGGCGCGTTTCGCGCTCCGCGCGCCTGCGTCGAATGCGAGGCGGTCAAAGTATTCCGGGTCGTAGGCGAAAGAAATGCACCGGTCGCCGATCCCATGCCGATGAGAGCATTCGAAGCGCTGGCCAGTGTTTCCGAGCAGCAGCGAACCCGGAGTGAGCGTGCACGCGCGCCCAGCCGCGTGATATTCGAAGCTGCCTTCGGCGACGATTGCTATGGACGTACGTTCGTGGCGTTCTTCGTAAGGACAATCGCGCGGACCTGAGCCGCACAGGACGTTTGCTACGGACCAGCCGTCGCCCGACGCCAGTGTGTCTAGTGTGAGTCCACGCATTCGACAGCAATTTTCGCCAAGAAGTTCCGAGCGCAAGCGCTTAGAACAGTAGTAGCATATGACACCGAAAACGAAAATCGATGCGGTATTGCTGACGCAGTGGACAGAGGTTGGAAACAAGCTGGTGCGGCTGGCGGAGGAGTTCCCGGAGGACCGTTATGAGTTCAGGCCGAACGGCGACGTCCGGTCCTTTGCGGAGGTGCTTCGGCACGTCGCGTTTTGGAATCAATACGTGGCGGCAACGGCTCAGGGCGAAGAGGTGGATGGCTCGCGGAACGAGTTGCCGGCGGCGGAGTTCGGCACGAAGAAGCGGATTGTGGCAGCGCTTCGGAAGTCGTTTACGGAAGCCGGGGCGGCCTTGCAAGGGCAGAAAGACGGCGAACTGGCCGTGCCGTTTCTGGTGCACTCGGCCGAGCATTGCGGGCAGATGATTGTGTACTACCGACTGAATGGATTAACGCCGCCCGAGAATTAATCCGCCCATGCAGAGAAGCCTCCGTACATCCGGCGTGCCATCGCAGATATGCCATAGCTTTGCGCGCGCGCGATCAGTACGCGAGGATGCGTTCGGCTTCGCGGACTATGTCTTCGGTTTGCGGCAGGATTTCGTCTTCGAGCTTGGGATTGTAGGCGACCCAGGTGTCGAGCGCTCCTATGCGTCCAACGGGGGCATCCAAATGCCCGAACAGGTCGTTTGCGATGCGCGCTGAAAGTTCGGCCCCGTAGCCCCATGAGAGGCAGTCTTCCTGTGCGACGATGACGCGGCTCGTCTTGCTCACGGAGGTTTCGATGGCTTGCCAGTCGTATGGCGAAAGCGAGCGAAGATCGAGGATCTCGACCGATCTTCCTGGCTGGCGCTCTTCGATTTGCTGAGCCGCAACGACGGCCTTATGGACGAGCATGCCGTAGGTGATGATTGTCAACGACGAGCCCTGCTTGACTACTTTGGCTTTTCCAAAGGGCACGGTGTAGTCGGGGCCGGGATGCGACGATCGGTTGTACGGCTCGCGGTAGAGGCGCTTGTGCTCGAGGAAGAGCACCGGGTCGTCACAGCGGATGGAAGTTCGAAGAAGTCCGCAGGCGTCGAGCGCGTTGGATGGGAAGATCACGCGCAGGCCCGGGATATGGGTGAATGCCACCTCTCCGCACTGGCTGTGATAGACGGCGCCGCCATTGAGGTAGCCGCCGATGGCGACACGAATCACCAGCGGACACGAGAAGCCGTTGTAGGAGCGCCAGCGGATGTTGGCGAGCTCGTCGCGGATCTGCATCATGGCGGGCCAGATGTAGTCGAAGAATTGAATTTCAGTGACCGGCTTCAGGCCGCGTGTGGCCATGCCGATGGCTCGGCCGACGATGGCAGCTTCGGCGATGGGCGTGTTGAAGCAGCGTTTGGAGCCGAATTGGATCTGCAACCCGGCGGTTGCTTTGAAGACGCCTCCCTTCCCTTTCACTTCGCGGAGATTTTCATCACGGCTGCAGTCGGCGACATCTTCGCCGAAGAGGATTACGCGCTGGTCGCGCCGCATTTCTTCCACCAGCGTGAGGTTGATCTCATCGACCATGGTTCGTGGATCACCCTTGAACGCAGGCTCGGCTTCGAACGCGGCAGTGGTGGGATCAATTTTGTCCGAGTAGAGATATAGCTGCGTGGTGCCGTTTGCGGGGGCGTCAGCTTTGAGGACGCGATCTGTGACCTGCTGGATGTGATCGTCTACTTCCTGAATAATGGCTTGGAGCGACTGACGGTCGAGGACGCCTTCGCGAATCAGCAAGTCAGGGTAGGTGACCAGCGGGTCGCGCGCGGCTTCGGCGGCACGTTCGGCGGCCGTCTTATATAGGCGCTCATCGTCGGAAAGGGAGTGCGAATAAGGACGCGTGCAACGCGCGTGCACGAGCGCTGGACCTCGGCCGGCGCGTGAGTAGGCCACGGCTTCGGCCATGCATTGGTATGACGCGATGAAGTCGGTGCCGTCGCATTCGGCGATGAACAGATTCGGCATGGAACGGAGCATGGCTGAGATGCTGCCGCCGGCGGTCTGGCGCTCGACTGGAACGGAGATGGCGAAGCCGTTATCCTCAACTACGACGACGAGCGGGAGTTTGTCGAGGCAGGCGGCGTTCATGCATTCCCAAAATTCGCCTTCGCTGGTGGCCCCTTCCCCGGTGCAGACTAGCGTTACTTCGTCAGAGCCGGGATTCACATAGCTGGTGGCGTGCGCACACCCGACCGCCTGCAGGAACTGGGTTCCGGTGGGGGATGAACCGGTGACGATGTGGAGTTCCGGGGAACTCCAGTGCGAGGGCATCTGACGGCCGCCGGAGGCGCGATCCGAAGCGGCTCCCACGGCCTGCAGAAGCATGTCTTCAGCGGTGACACCGAGGGTAAGAGCCAGGGCGCGGTCACGGTAGTAGGGATAGAACCAGTCATACCCGGCGCGGGATGCCATTGCGGCCGCGATTTGGATCGCCTCATGCCCGGCGGCGCTGACCTGGAAGTAGATCTTGTTCTGGCGCTTTAGCAGGATCTCACGATCGTCAATTCGACGCGACATATACATGAGCCTGAAGGCGCGAACGAGCTGTTCACGATCCAATCCGGATAGTGCTGCGAGGTGCGCGACGTCCGCTCCGGCGGGTGAAGGCATGAACCGTGGTTCCTCCGACGATTAGTTTAGCCCAAGGCTGCTAGAACAAGGCACTTTTGGCATGCGCATTGCTGAAGTGGATAGTCATATGAGCGACGAAGTGAGAGCTGAAGAGGAGATGGAGCGCCTGCAGGGGATGCATGAGACCGTGGAACGGCTGCGCCTGCAGTTAAAAACCATCAAATTAGAGGCGCCGGTGGACGATTCAGGCCGCGAAGAAAACGCGCCGTTGAAGCTCGATCCATGATGCCGTTCGCGAACGATTGATGGAAAACTTTTCCACCTCAGCGCTTACTTGCCGTCCTGACGACCTCCGATAGACCCTTGTTATAATCTGGTTTGCTTCAAGGCTGCTTGCACTCCCATCATCCCGAGCGCAAGCCTTTCGTACGACTAAAGATCAACGAGGAGATCCAATGGCAGTAACGGGCGCGGGGTTGGAAGGCATCATTGCCGCGGAATCGAGCATTTGTTACATCGACGGTCAGGCCGGGGTTCTGAGCTACAACGGGTACAACATTCACACCCTCGCTCAGAATGCTGTGTTTGAGGAGGTTGTCTTCCTGTTATGGAATGGCCGACTTCCCAAGCAAGCGGAACTCGACCAGTTGAAGGCTGCGCTCGTTCAGTACCGGCCTATACCCGCGCAGGTAACTGAGTTTCTGAGAAGCGTTCCGACCGGGCAGCCGATGCACGTGGTGCGCACAGCGGTGTCGATGCTCAGCATCTACGACCCCGAAGCGGCGGACATGTCGCCTGAGTCAAACGCGCGGAAGGCCTTGAAGCTGATGGCGCAGACCGCGACCATCGTGACTACGTTCGATCGGCTGCGAAAGAACCTGGACATTGTTGAGGGCGACCCATCGCTCGGCCTGGCGGCGAACTTCCTGTATACGCTTACGGGCAAGAAGCCGGACGAGGTGATGGAGCGCGCCTTTGACATCGCGTTGACCTTGCATGCCGATCACGAGTTGAATGCCTCGACGTTCGCAGGGCGTGTTACGGCCGCTACGTTGTCCGATATTTATTCGGCTGTCACGGCGGCAATCGGCGCGTTGAAGGGCCCCCTTCATGGCGGCGCCAACGAAGATGTGATCCGCTTCCTGCTGCAGGTGGATGCGAATACCGAAACGGCTGTTCAGGAAGTTCGGAATAAGCTGACGAACAAGGAGAAGGTGGCGGGCTTCGGACATCGCGTGTATCGCACGGAGGATCCTCGCGCGACACACTTGCGTGAGCTGTCTGAAGAGATCGGCAAGCGGACCGGACACCTGGATCTTTATCTCGCCTCGAAGGAAGTAGAGAGCTTTATCAAGCAGACGAAGGGATTGAACGCGAACGTCGACTTCTACTCGGCGTCGATGTACTATTCGCTTGGCATTCCGGTGGATCTGTATACGCCGATCTTTGCGGTGAGCCGCATGTCGGGTTGGACGGCCCACATCCTGGAGCAGTATTCGAACAACCGGCTGATCCGGCCACGTGCGGAATACACCGGCAAACCCGACGGACAGCCGTGGGTTCCGATGAGCGAGCGGTAAGCGGCCCGTGCACGACCTACAGTTCTTCCGTAACAACCTGGACGCGATCGCGGAGCGTCTGGGGGCGCGCGGCTTTCGTATCGACCTCGATCACTTCCGGGCCATCGATACGGAACGGCGGGCAGCAGTGACCGAGTCCGAAAACCTCAAGTCCGAGCGAAATAAAGCCAGTCAGGAAATTCCGCAACGGAAGAAGGCGGGCGAGGATACGACGGCTCTGCAGGCGGAGTTGAGGGCGATGGGCGATCGAATCGCGGCCCTTGATGAGCGCGTGAAGGAAGTAGACGAGCGCTTCCGTCAGGTGTTGACTGGAATCCCTAATCTGCCGCACGAGTCCGTGCCGGCGGGCGGGGGCGCCGATGATAATGTCGAGGTCAGGCGGGCGGGTGATCCGCGGCAGTTCACGTTCGAGGCTAAGGCGCACTGGGACCTCGGTCCAGATTTAGGGATTCTGGACTTTGAGCGCGCTGCCAAGATCACGGGCGCTCGGTTCGCGGTTTATTAC
The DNA here is from genome assembly GCA_035634155.1 of Bryobacteraceae bacterium. Lineage (GTDB taxonomy): Bacteria > Acidobacteriota > Terriglobia > Bryobacterales > Bryobacteraceae > DASQDN01. Next base: position 7,587 of record DASQDN010000329.1, read on the forward strand.
GGCCTGGGAGCCCGGCTGGAACGCGCGCTGGCGAATTTCATGCTCGACACGCATACGCAGGAGCATGGATATACCGAGACGCTGCCGCCGTTTCTGGTGAACTCGGCCAGTCTGTTTGGGACGGGCCAGCTGCCCAAATTCGGGCAGGATCTTTTCAAGTGCGAGAACACGGATTTGTGGCTGATTCCAACGGCCGAGGTCCCGGTGACGAATCTATTTCGGGATGAGACGCTCGACGGCGATGCCCTGCCCATGAAGTTGTGCGCGTTCTCTTCGTGCTTCCGCAGCGAGGCTGGTTCGTATGGTCGCGATGTGCGAGGAATCATTCGCCAACACCAGTTCCAGAAAGTCGAGTTGGTGAAGTTCGCGCGTCCGGACCAGAGTTATGCCGAACTCGAGAAGCTGACGGCGGATGCGGAACGCATTCTGCAGAAGCTCGGGTTGGCGTATCGAACTGTGGTGCTTTGCACGGGCGATATGGGTTTCTCTTCGGCGAAGACCTACGACATTGAAGTTTGGCTGCCGGGACAGAATGCTTATAAGGAGATCTCGTCCTGCTCGAATTTTGAGGCGTTTCAGGCGCGGCGGGCAAATATTCGGGTGCGTATGGGTAAGAAGTCGGAATTTGCGCACACGTTAAATGGCAGCGGTTTGGCGGTGGGTCGAACGTGGGTTGCGATCGTGGAGAACTACCAGCAGCAGGATGGTTCGGTGGTGATTCCGGAAGCGTTACGGCCGTACCTGAACGCGGAAGTCATTAGCAAGCACGGGAAATTGAATTAGGTGTAGAAAGCGAAGGGCCGGCGCATGGCTGCATGCGCCGGCCTTTTCGTGTTTCTATACTCCGAGTCCGACGTTCTGGCCTGCGCCCTGCTGCGCATAAGGCGAGTTCGCCGAATGCTCGGTGCGAGTGCTCGCTTGGCCGGTGCCGCTTGTCTGGCCGCTTCCGTAGGATTGGCTGCTGCTTTCGGTGCCGTAGGATCCACTGCCGCTACCTTCATAGCCGCTGCGACCCTGGGTGTTCTTACGCTCGGCATCTTCCAGGTGCTGGTTGAAGCCGGGCAGCGCCTCGCTCATGAACTCCTTCACCTTTGCGGTGGCGAAGCCGATGAGAGCCGCTTTCATGTGCTCTAACGTGTCGGTCGCCTTCTTGCGATTTTCCCGCACCGCGGGGGATGTGGCCGACGAGGATGACGACCCCGCGGAACTTAGATTCGAAGATCCGGTTCCATAGCTGCTGGACCCTGTATTGGACCCCGCGCCCGGGTAGTAGCGGGACGATGAAGACCAGCTTGAACGGTTGCTGCTGTTCTTGCGGCTTCCGCCGACGATGGATCCGAGGAGGATACCGCCGCCGAGGGCGACGCCCATCATCAACATCGGGTTCTTGTCGAACTGTACACGCCAGTCTGTTGCGCTCTTGACTCGCGATTCCAATTCATTGAGGTTGCGCCCCAATTGGTCGCGCTGCGACTCAATGTGGCTCATGATTTGGTCTGGTTTTTCATCCATTCCACGTTCTCCTTGACGTTATCAATTGTTTTCTCTGGCACGGGCACGTGCAGGCGATCTCTGCCTTTGGAGATGAGGATCGCCGCCGGAATACCCATTGCTAATGCCACTACCAATGCTGCCGCCCAATCCGGCATGAACAAATCAAGCAACTGCGCGATGCAAACGAGCAGGAAGACACCGGCGATCATCGCCATTACGGCTCCCGCGCCGAGCATGGCGCCTGCGCGCGCGGTCTTCGCAGTTTCCTCGCGAATCTCTACGCGGGCGAGCCGAACTTCGGACCGCACCATCTCGTGCACGTTGGCGATGATGTCGCGGAATACTTCAGCCATCGGGCGCTCGCGACCGCCCTGCAGGGCGTATTCTCCAAGCGTTCCCCCGGCGGCCCGGGCCGAATCATCCATAAGAACCTCCTATTTGGTATGACAGGCTTGCTTAGCGCGCTGTTTCCTCTCGCGCAGCTTCCGGTCAAGCTTCTAACGGCTTAGCTGGCTGAAGTTTCTTAGTACTCGCGGTCCTTCCGCATCGCGGTTCCGATCAGGAAACCGACTGCGAGCGCTGCCGCGAGCGAAGGGCCCGGGTTGCGACGCACAATCGATTCGACGCCGGCGACCATGTCGCGAGTGTCATGCTCGCGAAGATAACGCGCGGTGGTCTCGATCTTGTCGGCGGTGGCCGTGGCGATCTCATTCACCTTGCCGGATCCGGGGGCGCGTTCGCGCAGTGTCGACGCGGTGCTTTCGAGGGCGCCGGCGGCCGACTTGATATTGCGATCGACGGCAGTGGTCGCGCTCCGGCTCCAATCGGCGGCCGTCGTCTTGGCGTGCGACGCCATGTCCGAAACCTTGTCCTTGATGCCGGCCTTGTTGTTGCCGCCCGCGCCCGTTCCTGTCGTGCCCGTTGTGGGGGCGAGCGAGTTGATATCCTGCGATGCCATAATAGTTGCCTCCTTGGAATTCCGCCGTGAACCAGGGCGGGTTACATCCTTTGGACAACTCTGGGACGTATCCTATTTCAATCCGCAAACAGGTCACAGTTACATACCGCTGGGAACGGACCGTAAGAGCCCTGTAGGATGAATACAAACATGGCCGACGACTCGCCCGCGATTAGTGTACGGGA